>JAYUYE010000393.1:0-21629 GCA_043752985.1 Myxococcales bacterium | reverse complement strand
CGTGGCGAGACGTAGCCGAGCATCTCGCGTGCGAGGCACAAGCCGCGCGTATCCAGCTTTCCGGTCGGGACGACGAGCTCGAACAACCCGCTCCCTGCGAGGGCCGCCGCCGCCGATCGATCGCGCTCGGCCTCGGTGACGTGCCGGCCCGGATTCTCGATCGCCTCGACCGCTGCAGCCGCCGCGCGGAGGCGTGACGCGAGCGCGTTGTGGCTCTCGGCAAAGAACATCGGCAGATCGTCGGTCGACAGCCGCATGGTCACTCCGGTGCCCCGCGGAACTTCGCCGGCCGCTTGTCCTTGAACGACGCGTGTGCCTCCGCGAAGTCGGGGTGCTGCATGCAAAGAGCCTGTGCCTGCGCTTCGGCCTCGATGGCCTCGGCCAGCGGCATCGTGTGCTCGCTCTCGATCATCTGCTTGGTCATCGCGTGTGCGAACGCCGGCCCCTTTGCGAGCCGCACCGCCCACTCCTGTCCGAGCGCAACGGCGGCCGCACCGTCAGCAACGACACGATTGACGAGCCCGATCTCGAGCGCGCGCGGCGCCTCGATGATGTCGCCGAACAGGAGCAGCTCCGACGCATGCCCGAGCCCGACGATCCGCGGCAGCAGGTACGTCACGCCCATGTCGGCGCCGCACAGGCCGACCTGCGGGAAGATGAACCCGAACTTCGCCTTGGCCGCCGCGATCCGCAGGTCGCTCGCGCACGCGATCACCGCGCCTGCCCCGACGGCGACGCCGTTGATCGCAGCCACGATCGGCCGCCGGCACGCACGCATCGCCTTGATCAGGCGGCCCGTGGCCCGCGTGAACGCGAGCAGTGCCGGCGTATCGCGGCCGAGCAGGTGCTTGATGATGTCGTCCTGATCGCCGCCCGAGCAGAAGCCGCGCCCGCGCCCGGTGATCACCACGGCGCGCACCTCGTCGAGCCGATCGAGCTCCTCGAACGTCTCCGCGAGCTCGCGGTAGACCTCGAACGTCAGCGCGTTGAGCCTCGCCTCGCGATCGAGCGTGATGGTCGCGACGCCGGCTTCGAGCGCGAGGGAGAACGACGTGGGCCGCGGCAAGCTCATGGCGTACCTCCGATGTACGCGACAGCCTCGATCTCGACCAGTGCCTCGGGCTCGAACAGCTCCTTGACCGCCACCAAGGCCATCGCCGGGTAGTGCTTGCCGAGCCGCTCACGCCAGATTGCCGACAGCTCCTTGCGCGACCGGCGGTACAGCGGCATGTCGACAACGAACACGGTCATCGCCGCGAGATCCGTGACCTCGCCCCCTGCTGCCTTGACCACGGCGAGCACATTGTCCAAGGTCTGCGCGAACTGCGCCGAAAACTTCGCGTCGAAGACGCTGCGCTCGGGGAACTTCCCATCGGTGTTCCACCCGACCTGACCGCCGATGTGGAGGACTCGCCCCGTTCCGATCCGCCCGTTCGAGTATCCCTTCGGTGCGGGCCAGCCCGGAACCACGACGTCCTCGGCACTCACTTGAGCACCGCCCCGCCATCGATCACGAGCGTTTGACCGTGGATGCCTCGCGCCGCGTGCGCGCACAGCATCAGCGTCGCGTACGCGATCTCGGTGGGCTCGATCATCCGCTTCTGCGGCGTCATCGCCTTGAGCGACGTGCGCGCTTCCTCGAGCGAGCGGCCCGTCTTGTCGGCGATCCGCGTCACCGCCTCCTCGACCATCTGGGTCTCGACCCAGCCGGGGCATAGCGCATTGATCGTCACGCCGGTGCGCGCGAGATCGATCGCGAGCGATCGCGTCATCCCGACCATCGCGTGCTTCGCGGCGCAGTACGCGGCGGTGTAGCCGTAGCCCGACACGCCCGCGTTGGAGGCGATGTTGATCACCCGCCCCCAGCCACTCCTGATCATGCCTGGCACGAGCGCGCGGATCACGCGGAACGGCGCCGTGGCATCGAGCTCCATGATCCGATCCCACATCGCGTCGGTCGTGCGCTCGAGCGACGCGCTCTCGGATGCGCCGGCGTTGTTGACGAGGACGTCGACGTGCCCGAGCGAAGCGAGCACCTCGTCGGTCGCGGCGCGATCGAGCAGGTCGATGACCCGTGCGTTGCCACCGATCTCCGTCGCCACCGCATCGAGGGCGGCCTTCGTGCGACCGCAAACAATGACACGAGCTCCGGCGCCCGCGAGCTCGCGTGCGATCGCGGCTCCGATGCCGCGGCCACCGCCGGTGACCAGCGCCAGCTTGCCGGCGAGGATTCCGTCCATGCACCGGTTGTAACCCGCCTGGGCGGCCCGGCACACGCCGCGTAATCAGGGATGTGCGAGGACGGTGCCGGTGTCCCCGACGATCAGCAGCCTGCCGCCGGGCACGGGTCCCACCGCCCGCAGGGTAGCCGTCGTTGGCGACGCGACCGCGGTCCACTGCGCAGGCCGAGGTTCGCGATGAAGCACGACCGAAGCTCGTGAGCCTCACCGTTTGCACGACTGAGCCAGACTCCGCAGGGTCGAGGTCGGGGGGACGAGGCTAGCCGAGCTCTTTGCGGATGTTCTCGATCACGTCCGCGTAGCTCGTGCTCTCGACGACCTGCGCGAGCTCCGCCGTGTAGCGCGACACCAGATCCTCGCGACCACGCGCGAGCGCATCGCGGCGCGCGTTGTACAGGGTCAGGAACGCGCGCTCCGCGTTGATGAAGTACTGGACGTTCTGGATCACGGCGCGCGCGATCGAGATCGTGACCGACCGCGATTTGTCGCTGAACGTGAAGTGACGGCCTTCGCTGTTCGTGATCTCGAGGGTCACGCGGCCAACGGCATCGACGCCGGTCTGCGCCTTCTTGGTTTCCATGTCGGCGGCGACGTGAAAGCCGATCAACGCGATCGTCTTGAGTGACTGATACTCGCGCGCGTAGCGGTCGAGCAGGCCGTTGAAGATTGCATCGACGACACCGACGCCTTTGCCCTCGACATCCACGGGCTGTTCGCCTTCGAGCAGGTGCACCTTGCAGATGGTGGTGTGGTCCGCTTCCTCGAACGACAGCCGAGACAGCTTCAGTTCGAGGAAGTTTGCTCCCAGGACCTTGCGGATCAGCGGCTCGTGCGGCGGCGGGTGGGTCACGCCACGAGTCTAGCGCGCGTTGGCGTCCGAGCAGCGTGATCTCGATCCAGCCGATCTGGCAGGGACTTGCGTGCTCCGGACCGTGCCCGTGTCACGGGCATGCGGCATAGTGTCGCTCGATGTCGGCACTGGTTCAGCTCGAGCGCCACGTCAAGCGACTGCGCAGCTGCGCCGATTGTCCACAGATGATCGGCCCGGTGGTCTCGGGCAACCCGGTGCTGTCGCGGGTGATGCTGATCGGTCAGGCTCCGGGCGTCAAGGAAGGCCCGATGGGCCGCCCGTTCGCGTGGACCGCCGGCAAGACGTTGTTCAACTGGTTCGGCAGTCTCGGGATGGCCGAGGCGGAGTTTCGTAATCGGGTCTACATGGCAGCAGTCTGTCGATGTTTTCCGGGCAAGGCCGAGGCAGGTGGCGATCGCGTCCCGGCGCCGGACGAGATCGCACGGTGCAACCGTCACCTCGTCGCCGAGGCGAAGATCCTCCGCCCGCAGCTCGTCATCCCGGTCGGCAAGCTCGCGATCGCGCAGCTCGTCGAGATCGACAAGCTGACCGACGTCATCGGGACGAAGCGCCGCGCGAAGCTCGACGGCATCGAGTTCGACATGATCGCCCTGCCCCATCCATCGGGCGCATCGACCTGGCACCGCACCGAGCCCGGCAAGACGCTGCTCGTGCAGGCCCTCGCGATGATCGCGGAGCACCCTGCGTGGCGAGCGATCCTCCCGGCGCAACCCGTGGCGGCGGCCGCGCCATGAGCGCGGTTGCGGATCTGCTCGCCGAGCTCGTTGCGTTTCCCACGCAGCAGGCGAACGCCGAGCGCGGAGCGGGCAACGAGCGCGCGCTGTGCGACCACCTCGCGCCGCTCCTTCGCGCACGCGGCGCCGATGAAGTGATCGTGGAGTCGACGGTCCGCACCGACGGCAGCCCCGGTGCGTACGTGTTCGCACGCTGGGGCACGCCGCGCCGGATCATCAACGCGCACGTCGACACGGTGCCCGCGAATGCTGGGTGGTCGCGCGATCCCTGGCAGCCGCACATCGCTGACGGCCGGTTGTATGGCCTCGGCTCCGCGGATACCAAGGGCGCGATCGCGTCAACCCTGATCGCGCTCGAGGGTGCGGCGCCGCGCGATCTCGGCGTGCTGTTCTCCGGCGACGAGGAGGCAGGCAGCGCGGTGATGCATGCATTCCTGCGCGCGCCGCACGCGGCCGCGATCAAGGAAGTGATCGTGTGCGAGCCCACCGCGCGCGCCGCCGGCACTGCGCACCGTGGAATCATCGCGCAGCGCGCAACGCTCCTCGGTCCCGGTGGTCACTCGTCGAAGGCGGATCACCTGCCCAAGCCGATCGCACAGCTCGCGCGCGTCGCCGCTGCGCTCGACGATGCCGGCCGCCGCCGCGTCCATGACGGCCCTCCCGGCATGACGGGCACGTGCCTCAACATCGCCGCGTTGCACGGCGGCATTGCGTACAACGTGATCCCCGCGCGCGGCGAGCTCGAGTGGTCGCTCCGCCACTACCCCGGGTTCGATCGCGAAGGCTGGGATCGCGAGGTCGCCGCGATCATCGCTGTGATCGATCCCGCGATCACGGTCACGACCGAGCTCGAGCACGTGCCGTTCGCCTGCGATGCGCTCGCGGATCTCGTGAAGCCGTTCGCCGCCCGCGTCGGCACGCTCGACTTCTGGACCGAGGCCGCGATGTGGTCCGCGCACGGCGCCAACGCGATCGTGATCGGGCCTGGTGACATCGCGCAAGCGCACGGCGCCGACGAGTGGGTCGCTCTCGAGGATCTCGACTGGGCGATCGAGCTGTTCCGCGCCGTGATGCGCTAGCCCGTCGCGGGGTTCACTGGCGCGGAGCGGGCTCGCCGACGTACTCGATGTTCTCGCGCGTGTACTTCTTGAGACCGCGCTCGGGGCTGATCGTCAGCTGATCATCAGCTTCCCAGTCGGGCAGCTCTGGATCGCTCCACGTCGAGCGGGCGATCTCCTGGAGGAAGCAGGTCTCGAGTGCGGCATTGCCGTCGCCGAGCGTGCTGCGCTCGACGGCAGCGTCCTTGATCGTGACGACGCCGTCCTTGATCTTGACCTTGAACTTGTAGACCGCGTTCTGATTGCGATGAACCTTCTTGGTGATGCCCTCGTAGCACTTCACCGCGTTGCGGGAGAGCACCGCAGGAACGACTTCCTGGAACTTGTAGAAGAACTCGTCGCTCTCGACTTCGATCTTCTTCACAGGCTCCGGTGCAGGCGCTGCGATGGCTGCCTCGACCACCGGCTTTGCGGAGGCGGGCGGCGCGGACGTCGACGGCTCGGCCGCTGCAACAGCGACAGGCTTCGCGAGAGGCGGCGCGGCAGTCGCGCTCGAGTCGTCGAGCGACCGCCACAGCAACACGAGCATCACGAGGATCGCGATGCCCGCACCTACGAGCCACTTGCCCATGCGTTCGCTACCTCGCGTTTTCAGTGTACTTCGAGTACTCGCCGACGCCACTGAGCACTCCGCCCTCTTGCGCGGGCTTCATGTTCCAGAACTGCGTGCCGTCCGCGCTGAACAGCTCGAGACCACCTTCGCAGTCGCCGCCGCCACCTTCGGTGACCTTGAGGCGACGAACGGCCGTTTGATCGCCGGCCCAGGTGTAGGTGTCGACCCACCCCTGCATGTCGGCGCCTTCGATGCGACCGACGGAGAATCGATAGCTCGGCAGCACCGCGATGCTCGCGGGCGCGCCGTCGGGACCCGCTGCACACGAGGTGTCTGCGAGCTTCGCTGTGAACGTCCACTCGCCGACGGGCCAGCAGCCTGTCGGGACTTCAACGGGACGCGCCGGCGTACCGGCCACGAACGTGCCCGCGAGCGTGAACGTCGCATCGCAGACGATCCCGAGCTTCTCGTTGCGATCATCGGTGTCGGGCGGCGAGTCCTCGTCGCCCACGCCGCATGCACCCACCGAAAGACCGAGGAGAATCAGTGCCCCAACGTTGCGCATGCCGGAGGTAACGCAACACCGGTGCCACCGCGAAGCCGTTGTATTCATGCGTGCGGACCGCGCACACCTTGGGGATGAGTTACCCCAGCTGGTGAGTGAAGACCTCGCGCGCAAATGAATCTGCCCGCATCTGTTGCGTCGGGAATGCGCGACGCCAACAATGAGGTCATGGGCTCCATGCGGTCCATTCTCCTCTCCATCGTCGTCGTGTTCGCGGGTGCGTCGTGCAAGGACGCCACCCGCACGCAGGGTTCTGCGTCGGCTACCGGTAGCGGTAGTGCGGCGAAGGTCGTCGTTGTCACACCGGATGCGCCGAAGGGTCCGCAGCCGATGGAGACGACGTACGACAAGATGGAAGCCGATCGACTCGACCGCGCAGCCGACGCGGCGAAGGCAACCGGCAGCGGTGAAGAGTGGGTCCCCGCCGAGTTCAAGTCAGGCGCCGCGCGCTGGAAAGATGTCGGCGTCTACGTCGACGGTAAGCCGATGGGCTTCCTGAATTTCGGCGAGTTGCCGATCGCGCTGAAGCCGACGTGGGTGCAGGACAAGGTCTCGGCCGACAAACGTCCGGGCACCGACGATCCGGGTTGGCGCTGGGCGAAGCAGCGGTTCTATCGGTTCGACCAGTATCTCGCCGCGATCGGCGTCGACGTGAAGACCATCAAGGAGCTCCACGTCTACGGGCCGAAGTTCGCCGAGACCAATATCTCGACGGCTAAAGACATCCTCGGACCGAAGGGCAAGGACTTCACGTTCCGGTTCGGCGGCAACGTCTACGGCAAGCCGATCGCTCACGTGCCCGAGGCTTTCGGCAACCGCCGCTCGGCCGACAAGATCGCGGCCGTGATGGTCTACATCAAGAAGAAGCCGCCCCACATCGTGCAGAACGTCGGCCTCGAGCTCGACGGCGAGATCCAGTCGGGCGTGCCCTATTACGGCGAGCCGATCCGCGGCGGCGTTCGCGTCTACATGGACGACAAGCTCGTCGCGATCATCAAGCGCCAGGAGCTCGACGCAGCGAAGGCCGTGAAGCGCCCCGACGGTGAGCTCGCGTGGAAACTGTCCGACGTGCTCGCTGCGCAGGGCGCCACCCCGAAGAACGTCACCGAGATCTGGGCGGTGCGCGACGAGAAGCGCGAAGAGAAGTTCGCCGGCGCCGAGCTCGACACGCTGATGTTCTCCGCGAACTCGCAGGCCAAGGGTGGTGTGCTGCTCGGCGACAAGAAGGTCCGCGCGAACACGATCGCGCTCCATAGCCGCGCTCTGCAGCCCGCCGAGATTCCGACCGTCACGCCGGACGACGAGTAGCCCTGCCCGCGATCGACCCCACCTGGCTCGCCGGCCCAAGCCTCGCCTCCCGCGTGGAGGGCTGCGTGTCGCCCGGGTGCATCGGACCCGGCGCTGCTGTGTGTCTGTTCAGCAGAACATCCCCTGGGGACCTCTCCCCCATGCCGGGGGAGCCGGCCCCACGCACCCTCGTGGGATCCGATCGCAGTCGACTCCCGGTTGAACCGCGTAGATCCCGAGATCGCCACGGGTTTGGCGGGATGGGACCCCAGATCGGGACCCCGGGGCCCCATGTTTCACCGATGTCACACCTTTTGATTTCAAGCACTTACACTGTGCAAATCGCGGCACATCGCTTGCTCAATAGCTCGCCATCATCAACCACTCACTGGGGCGATTGAAAATGACCAACATGAAGAAGCTTCTGATGTTCGCGGCGAGTGGGCTTCTGGCCCCGATGGCAGTCACCACGGCTCACGCCGAGGTTGGCTCGTCGACCCAGACGCTCATGATTCCGAGCCCGGTGAACGACAAGGCCCCAGTCTCCGGCACGCCGACTCGCCTTCGCCGCACGGACGAGGAGCAGCCGGGCAACGAGATGCCGACCATGGCGATGTTCGCCGACGGCATCAACGGCCTCTACTTCTCGATGAACACGGAGCTCCCGCCCACCACCCCCGGTGGCGCGGTTCGCCCGGCGACGCACCGCATGCAGCTCGCTGCGGTCCCGTTCAGCCTGACCCAGATGGCCGACGGCAAGGTCACCGTCGCCCCCAAGATTGCTGAGTCCAAGTTCGTCACCAACAACATTGGTAACGAGTACCGCAACGCGAACGCGCCCTGCGCGTATCCCATCTTCGGCGGCGAGTTTGTCGCCGTGAAGTACAACTACCAGGCGAACGGCACGAACGACACCAAGGCGTACCTGCAGGTCTTCGACAAGACCGGCGCGGCCGTCATGGGTCAGACGCTCCTGTTCGCGAAGAACAACGACGACGCGTTCATGCAGCAGGACGGCAAGTGCGGTGAGGTCGTCACGACCTCGCCCACGACCCAGACCCTGGTGTTCTACGCCGGCGCGAACGGCAACGGCAACGACGACGGTTGGTACGGCATCCGTACCCTGACGAAGACTGCAACCGGCGTGACGCTGGCGAAGGTCGCCGACGGCTCGCTGTGCCCCCGCGAGGAGCGGTCGCGCGGCGCCTGCAGCGTCGCCGCATCGGACCCGAACACGGCGATCTGCACCTGGACCGAGGGCAACACCCAGCCGCAGCGCGACGGCACCTGGATGGCCGCCGTCAACATCGGCGCCGGTGGAACCGGTGACAACGTTCAGAGCCGCATCCTCTGGAAGAAGCAGATCGATGGCCGCAAGGACATCGAGGGTGTCCGCACCTATTCGATGCGCGCCATGCACGAGCGCATCCTCGCGGTGAACGCGACCACCGGCAAGCTCGAGAACACCAACCGGCTGGTCTGGCGCTCCGGTGACCTCCGCGGCAACAACAACACCGACGGCAAGGGCGGCTCGTACTACGCCTCACAGATGGGCGTCATCGAGGCGACCGCTGCCGGCATGAAGTACATCACCCCGCTGCAGGACGTCTCGCTGACCCTGACGGGCCTCGACGGTACGCACCTCGGCATGGCGCCGGCGCTCCTCGGCACGACCAACGCGCTGACGCCCGGCATCGTCTTCCTCGGCGGTAGCCACACCGGTGGCGGCACCTCGTCGCAGGCTCGCGTTGTCACCTGGGATGCCGCGACCAACAGCTTCGCATCCGCCGCGATGATGGGTCTCGCTCCGCACGATCGCCACCTCTACCCGAACTACCTCGGCAACAACCCGGGTAACCAGGGTCGTAACCACAGCGCGATGCAGATGGTCGCCAACCCGTTCGTCGGCTTGAACGCCAACACCGACGCGTTCCTCATGCTCGCGGCGACGTCTGGCAAGGAAGCGGCTCTGATGATGTTCCCGGAGCGCAAGGCCTCGGCCTTCCTCTCGGTCCTCGCCATCGCGCAGACTCCGAAGGTTGTGCCGGGTACCGGCTCGGGCTCCGGCTCCGGCTCCGGCTCCGGCTCCGGCTCAGGCTCAGGCACGGGCGGCGACACCGGCGGCGACACGGGCGGCGACGAGGCCGGTACGGCGCTCGGCGGTTGCTCGACCGGCGGCTCGACCGGCGGCCTGATGAGCTTCCTCCTCATCGGCCTGGCTGCCTTCGGCATCCGCCGCCGCCGCTAATCACGCCCCAACCAATCCCATCCTCTCCCCTCGACGATTCCCTGGAGCCAAGCAAATGCGTTCAACACTCCTAGCGGCTCTCGCCACGGTTGGTCTGGTCGGCTGCGTCGGCGGCATCGACTCCGGGGTTCCGATTGACCCGGCGGACGTCACCTCTGGTGATGACGGCAACGACGACGGCGGCAACCCCGCCCAGAGCGACCTCTCGGCCGCAAAGGCCCTGTTCGACTCCGGTGTGTTCCCGACGATCCAGGCGAAGTGCAGCACGAACGCCTGTCACTCTCAGACGGCGACGGGAACGACCCTGACCCGCTTCGTCGCGACCGACCCCGCGCAGGGCTGGCAGATCGCGGTGAACTACGCGGCCCTCGTCGGAAACTACGCGGCGAGCGCCGCGCCGGTCCTGACGATGATCAAGCCGGGCACGCACAAGAACGTGACCTACACGACCAGCGAAGAGACAAAGATCACCGCGTGGCTCAACAAGGAAGTCGAGCTCCGCAACGGGCAGCCGGCGCAGCCCACGCAGCCCGGTGTCGAGTCTCTGTCACAGGCGACCGAGCGCGTCCTCTCGAAGTTCGCGGGCTGCATGCAGCGCACGGACTTCGCGGCCGCGAACATGGCGGACGCCTGGGGCAACTTGCAGGCCCAGAACAACCAGGACTGCCAGACGTGTCACGTGACCGGCGGCGAAGGCTTCATCGCCTCGCAGCAGGAGACCCCGTTCTGGACCATCGTCTCCACGAAGAAGTACTACTTCCTGCAGTACCTCACGGTCGACCTGACCATGGGCGCCGCAGCGGCGAAGGTCATCGTCAACACGACGTCCTTCCGGGGCGTCGCCGAAGGCCAGGACCCGCACCGCGAGCACCCGCGGTTCAACGCGACGAACAACCAGGGTATGACGGCTCTGACCCAGTTCTACAACGCCACCATGGCGCGCGTGAACGCGGTCCCGAGCGTGTGCGAGCCGAGGCCGCTCCAGAACTTCTGAGAGCGGTCGCTGCTGAGTCTCTTTCCCCCCTGATGATGATGAAGGGCGCTACCGAAAGGTGGCGCCCTTTGTCGTTGTGCAGCGCGATCCGCGGTCTGCGCGCACCTGATAGAATGGGCCCCCATGAGTAATCTCGTCGGCGGCGACGGCCGCACGCACATCAACTCGGCGCTGATGCGCGAGTCGCTGCAGAACAAGGACGTCCTGTCGAACACCGACAGCGAGAAGGACATCCAGATCTTCCCGGATGTCTCGCTCGTCTCGATCGGCGGGCAGAGCATCTTCGACCGCGGCAAGGAAGCGATCCTGCCGCTCGTGGCGGAGATCGTGGAGATCAAGAAGACCAAGTCGACCAAGATGGTGATCGGCGTCGGTGGCGGCACCCGCGTACGCCACACGATCTCGATCGCGGCAGACCTCGGACTTCCGGTCGGGGGAATGGCGCAGCTCGTCGGCGCGATGGAGGAGCTCAACGCGATTCTCCTCAACACGCTGCTCGCACCGCACGGCTCGATGCCGATGCAGCGCGACCACTTCTGGGACCTCCCGCTGTACTTCGACGCCGGCATCACGCCGATCGCGATCAGCGTGCCGCCCTATCACTTCTGGGAGCCGCCGCCGGTGGAGGGTCACCTGCCGACGCACGGCTCGGACTTCGGCCTGTTCCAGCTCGCCGACGTGCTCGGGTTCAAGCAGGCGATCTTCGTCAAGGACGAGGACGGCCTCTACGACAAGGATCCGAAGAAGCACAAGGACGCGAAGAAGTTCGGCCGCATCACGCTCGCCGAGCTGATGACGCAGTTCCCCGCGGACAACATCCTCGACCAGGAGCTGTTCCACGCCTGGAAGAGCGCGAAGAATCTCAAGCGCATCGTGATCGTCAACGGCCTCGTGCCGGGCCAGCTGACGCGCGCCATCAACGGCGAGGACGTCGGCACCGTGATCGTGAAGGAGGCCGCCCGTGGCTGAAAGGCGCACGATCGAATCCTCTCTCTCCGGCTCGTCGATGACGGGCTCGCCCGAGACCTTCGAGTACAAGCCCACGGCGGTGATGCCCGACGTCAAGGTCGTCAAGATCGGTGGCCAGAGCATCCTCGACCGCGGCCGCGCTGCCGTGTTCCCGATCCTCGACGAGATCGTCGCGGCCCGGAAGCTCGGCATCCAGGTCGTCCTGCTCTGTGGCGGCGGCACCCGCGCCCGCCACATCTACTCGCTCGCCTCCGAGCTCGAGATGCCGACCGGCGTGGTCGCCACGCTTGGCAAGTACATCCCGATGCAGAACGCTCGGATGGTCCAGATGCTGCTCGCCAAGCACGGCGGCATCTTCATGCTGCCCGACGACTTCGAGAAGCTGCCGCTGTACCTGCAGATGGGCTGCATCCCGGTGATGTCCGGCATGCCGCCGTTCGGCTACTGGGAGAAGCGCGAGGAAGGCAGCCGGATCCCGCCGCACCGCACCGACTCCGGCGTGTTCCTTTCGGCCGAGTTCCTGGGCTCCCCGCGCGCCATCTTCATCAAGGACGAGGACGGCCTCTACACCGACGATCCGAAGAAGAACCCGGCCGCGACGCACATTCCGCGGATCAGCTCCAAGGAGCTGATCGCGCGAAATCTCCCCGATGTCGTACTCGAGCGCGTGGTCGTGGAATATCTGCCCCGGGCGCAGTGGTGTAAGGAGCTGCAGGTCGTCAACGGCCTGAAGCCCGGCAATGTGCTCGCCGCGCTCAAGGGAGAAGATGTCGGCACGATCATTCGCGCGTAACGGTTCGCTCCTCCTCGTCGCCCTCGCAGCGTGCGGCAGCAAGAAACCCGAAGCGGACCCGGCGAAGGTCGCGGCACTCGCCACGGTCATCGCGAACAACCCGCCGCCGTTCGCGGGCGTGCGCAAGTGCGTCGCTGCGGACTTCCAGCAGCCATCGATGTCACAGGTCACCCTGCTCCGCCTCGCGAAGCAGGAGGTGCCCGCCACGCATGAGCGATTGCCGTGGATGAACCCGCCCGAGATCGATGTTCCGTTTGCGCGTGTCCTCGTCGACAGCACCGACGAGAAGCAGCGCCGCCAGGCAGCCGCTGAGCTCCTTGCAGCGAAAGGGTTCTTGATCATTCGCGTCGACATGCTCGACGTCCCGCTCGCGCTCGAGATGAAGGAGCTCAAGCGCGGTGCGGTCGGGATTCGCGCGATCGGATACGACCCTGCCGGGACCGTGACGTGCGTGACCCAGTTCACCGTGCAGAACGACAAGGAAAAGAGCGAGTGGGCGATGAAGACGAGCACCACGGCGCGCGTCGACCCGGCCGTCGCTCAGGCGTTGCGCGATGACCTTAAGGTCCAGCTGCTCGCCACGCTCGACAAGTTTCGCGCCGGTCCCTGAGCGGGCTCAGGGCACGCACTGGGTGCGGACCGTACTCGACAGGAGCGCATCCTTGACGATGCCGTCGTTGATCATTCCGGACTGTTGCTCGGTGCAGACCCGGCTCGTGGTCAGCGGCGCACCCTGGTCGTCGGTGGTGTAGTCGACCGCGAACACGGCCTTGCGCAAGTTGAGGAACGGACGCGCCAGACCGCAGTCGCCGTACTCACCGCAGCGCTCGACGAACAGCCAGTCGAACTGCGCGGCGAACGGATCGACCAGCGGATTCGTGGTCCCGTTGTGCATCCCGGCGGACAGCTCGCGCTCATGGTCCTTCGTCGCGAGGGCGTCCCCGAACGACTGCTGATCCGAGACCGAGATCGTGAAGCCGGAGTCGCCGGAGATCACGTCGCTCCAGTCATGCAGGATTCCGTCGCAGCCGAGCTGCTTGGCAAGATCGAAGCGCTTCCACATCCGCGCTTCCCACATCCCGCGACTCGCGGCGCGAACATCGAGATAGCGCTCCATCGGATCGTCGGTGCTCCAGCCGATCACGCTCCCGGCGGCCGGCGCCGTCGGGCGGTCGGGTGGCGTCCCGGTGGCGCCCGGGAACTTCGCGGCATCGGGATCCGTCAGCCGGATCGCGCCGGTACCGACGCGGCAGATGACCTTGGACCCGCGGCCGTGGAGCTCCGCGACCTTGCCGGCGAGAGGCCCTGCCGGGACCGCGACCGGGCTGCCGTCGCCGTAGTCGATCGTCGTCGCCGTGGCGACCGCCCACAGATCGAGGATGTACATCGCGCGGTTCGTCGTCAGCTCGTACGGGGGCGAGACCTGGATGTCCCAGTTCTTCGCCTCGCCCGGTTCCGGCGTCCACCACGGCGCGACGTAGGCATCGCGCGCCGAGTCCGGCGGGTGCAGGTACATCTTGCCGTTGTCGCAGCCCCCGGAGCCAACGGCCCCCAAGCCGAACACGGCCACTGTCGAAACGAAACGCATCGCCGAGATTCTACGCTGCGATGCGGGCGGAGATGTGTGATCCCCGCCCAGCCCGGTCACTTCGCTGCGCTGCCGCTGCCCGAGCCACCTGCGCCGGTGCCCGCACCGCCGCCACCGCCAGTGCCCTTGCCGCCACCCTTGCCATCGCCCTTGCCGGTCCCGTCGCCCGAGCCTTTGCGCTCCTTGCCCTTGGAGTCACCGTGACCGCTGTGGTTCGAGCCGTGCTCGCCCTTGCCGCCGCCGACGCCGCCCGTCGTGCCCTCGTCACCCGGCTTGACGGTGGCCTTCACGTACTCCGCGGCCTTGATGATCCGCGAGTCGATCTCGCCCTTGAGGACGGCGGCCTTACCCTTCGGCGTGATCGTGATGACGACGCCCTTGGCGTTCGCCTTCGACGTCGCAGTGCCGCCCTCGTCGAGGTGTACCGGGCAGAGCCCCAGGCCCCCGCCGTGGGTGCCCTTCTGATCGTGGCCGGTGCCCGGGGCGCCGCCATCGGTCTTCTCCTTGAGGATCTCCGTGGTGCGCTTCTGGATCGCTGCGACCGCGTCCTTGTCCTCCGACGTGATGGTCAGCGTGATCTTGCCATCTTTGAGCTCGGCCTTCGTGGTCGAGCCAGCGACGGTGCTGGGGCAGTTGCCACCGCGCTTCGGCATCTGGTCCGCGCTGCCTGCGCCCGAGCCCGACCCCGAGCCCGCCATGGTATCGCCGCTGCCCGCGCTGCCGCTGCCGCTGCCGGCCATCGTGTTGGCGCTGCCGGCGGAGCCCATGTCGGAGCCCGTCATGGTGGCCGAACCGGACCCCGTCATCGAGGAGTTGTCGGTGACCGGCTTCTCCTTCTTCTTGCAGGCAGTGGAACCAAAGGCCAGGGACGCGGCAAGCAATGCCATCGCGATACGCATGGACCGGATGCTACCGTTCTTTCCGTGCGGTTCACGTTCCTGCTGGTCACGTTGTGGGCGGCGATCGCCCATGCAGTTCCCGACGTCCGGTTGCCTCCAGGCACCCGGACCGACGGTTCGGGCCAGCTGGTTTCGAGCAGAGGGCTACGCGACTCGACCGACTTCATTGCCCGTGAGCTCGACAAAAAAGGGATCGTCGTCCGGCAGATCGGCCCCTACCAGGTTCGGGGGATCGAGCTCACCCGGTTCGTCAGCGAGACGCCCTCGACGCCCTGGCTCGCCATTCACGTCATGCGGACGGCCGGCAAGACCCTGATCTTCTTTGTCGCGCGCGCCGGCTCTTGACGAACGGGCGCGACCCTCATAGAAACGTGCCTCGTCACTCGGGGATCGTCTAATGGCAGGACGCAAGACTCTGACTCTTGCTATCTAGGTTCGAATCCTAGTCCCCGAACCACCGAAGGCTTGACCGTTCTAACTGCGCCAGGTAGAACGACCGCTCTTCAACCGGCCCCATAGTCTAGCGGTTAGGACGTCGGCCTCTCACGTCGAAAACTCGGGTTCAAGTCCCGATGGGGTCACTACCAGGCGGAAACGAGCGACGGACACCCTCCGTCGCTCGTTTCATTTTGACCTGACTCGCCCGGGCGGGTGGTGTACGTGTCCTGTGGCCGATGGAGTGTCCCGACGACCACGTGCTGGTGGCGATGATCGAGCAGGCACTCGATCCGGCGTTGGTCAGCGAGCTCGAGGTTCACTTCGACGCGTGCGACAAGTGCCGCGAGGTCGTCGGGTTGGCGCTCGGCTCGCGGACGTCAGCGACGGGACCGACGATCGCGGCCCCGACGGGCGAGAACCAAGGGCCCGATCCCGAGGGCCTGCTCGGAATGACGATCGCCGAGCGCTACAAGGTGACGTCCCTGCTCGGCCTCGGCGGCATGGGCGCGGTCTATCTCGCGCGCGACGGCAAGCTCGACCGCAACGTCGCGATCAAGGTTCACCGCGCGGGTGCCAGCACCGATCGGCTGCAGCGCGAAGCGATCGCGATGGCGCAGCTCGCCCACCCAAACGTGGTCAACGTGTTCGAGGTCGGCACCGTCGATACGTGGATGTACGTCGTGATGGAGTACGTCCGCGGCGCGACGTTGCGCGAGTGGATCTCGAGCGCCCCGCGCCGCTGGCAAGACGTCGTCGCGCTACTGCTCGACGCAGGAACCGGGCTCGCTGCGGCGCACGTCGCGGGACTCGTGCATCGCGACTTCAAGCCCGACAACGTGCTCGTCGGATCGGACGGTCGGCCGCGCGTGAGTGACTTCGGGCTCGCGCGTGTCGATCACACGGCCGGTGAGCCGATCTCGCCGTCGACCACGCTCGAGACGCCGATCACCGTCGAGGGCACCGTGCTCGGCACGCCGGCGTACATGCCGCCCGAGCAGCTCGCAGGCGATCCGGTCGATGCGCGGGGCGATCAGTTTGCGTTCGCGGTGGTCGCGTGGGAGTGCCTCTATGGTCGGCGCCCGTTCGAGGGCGCGACCCTCGGTGCACTGAAGGTCGCGATCGACGAGCGAGCGTACCGACGCCCCGCACGGACCGCCGTGCCGGCGCGCATCGGTTCGGTGCTCGAGCGCGCTCTCGCCGTCGCGCCGGACCAGCGCTACCGCGACGTGCCAGCACTGCTCGCCGCACTGCGCCGGGCCGCAGCCCCACGCACGACGCGCTGGCTCGTGCTCGCGGCGGCCGTGACCGGCGCGCTGACGATCGCGGCGTTTCCCGTGCGCTCGAAGATCGTCGAGAGCCGGCACGCCTCGGCGTGTGCCGAGCAAGGCGGCGAGGTCGAGAGCGTGTTCGGTCAGCGCACCCGCGCGGTGATCCAGGCGCGGTTCCTCGCGACCGGCGCGCCGAACGCGCAGAGCAACTTCGACGTGATGCAGCGCGTGCTCGGTCGGCACGCGCACACGCTCGCCGTCCGGACCGAGACGGCGTGCACGGCCCGCGTCGAGCCGGCGCGCCTGACCTGCCTCGCCGAGCAATCGAGCGAGCTCGCGAGCCTGGTGTCCACGATGTCCGTCCCCGACGCTGCCCTCGTCCGCCGCGCACCCGATGCGGCGTGGGGGATCTTCGATCCGACGCCGTGCGACGACGCCAGCTTCGTGCCGGTACCGCCGACCCGCACCAGCGATCAGACGGCGGTGCTTGGCCGCGTCCGCGCGATGTCACATACGGGCAACTACAAGGATGCGATTCCCGTCGCCACGCAGCTGCTCGAGACCGCGCGCTCGACAAAGGATCGCGGGCTCGAGCTCGCAGTCTTGCTCGAGCTCGCCTCGTTGCGCGCGAGGGTCGATCGTCCACCCGTGGTCACTGCCGTGCTCCAGGAAGCGCAAACGCTCGCCGAGACCCTCGGCCGCGACTTCGAGGCAGCCGTCGCGCTCGAGTCGCTTGCCGACCTCCAGATCGAGGAACGCCAGTACGCGGACGCGCACCGCAACATCGAGCTCGCGCGCGCCAAGGTCGCCCGGCTCGGCGGTACGTCCCCGGTGTTCGAGGCCAGGCTTCTCAACGAAGAGGCCAAGGTGCTCGTCGCCGAGTACCGGTTCGAGGAGAGTGAAGCGATCCAGCGCAAGGCACTCGCAGCGCTGTCGCAGCTGTTCGGCCCCGATCACAAGAACGTTGGCGTCTCGTACGGCACGCTCGCGCAGATCCTCCTCGCGCAGAACAAGGGACCCGAGTCGCTCGCCGCGGCTCGCCAGGCCCTGCAGATCCTCGAGGGCGCGCTCGGTCCCGATCATCCAACTGTCGCCGGTGCACGGATGACCGTGGGCCAGACGCTGATCGAGGTCGGTCAGCTCGACGAGGCCAAGACTCAGCTGCTCGCTGCCGATGGTGTGTTCGCGCGAACCTTCGGACCCAAGCACCCGATCCGCAGCGGCATCTATGGACGGATCGGCCGCATCGAGCGCAGCCAGAACCACCCGGATGCGGCGATCGTCGCGTTCCGCAAGGCACTGTCGTTCGTCGAGGATCTCGAAGGTGCCCGGTCGCTCGAGGCCGCCGGCGCGGTCTCCGACATCGCCGTGACGCTCGCGAGCCAGGGAAAGTTCTCCAAGGCCGCGACCGAAGCGCACCGCGCGCTCGCGATCATCGAGAAGAACGCGCCCGACGACGGCCCGCGGCTCAGCTCCGCGCTCGTCGACCTCGCGTCGATCCTGCGCGCGGGTGACCAGAACGCAGCCGCGATTCCCGTCGCCGAGCGCGCGCTCGGGATCATCGCCGGGCTCGGCGACGCGACGAACCCGAGCGAGCGCAGCGCGGTGAAGTTCGCGCTCGCGGGCGCGCTGTGGAACACCAAGGGCGACCGCGCGCGAGCACGGAAGCTGGCGCACGAGGCGTTGCTCGACGAGCCCGAGCCGTCGACGCGCACCGAGATCGAGACCTGGATCGCGCAGCACCGCTAGCGGCTACGCGGGGGCACTTGCCCACCAGCGCGCCGCCCAGCGGGTGAGCTCGCGCACCAGCATGTCGGCCAGCCGCGAGTCACTGGTGAGATCGGCGACCTTGCGCTGGGCGATCGCGGTCGCGCGATCCGAGGCGGGCCATGGCTGCCGCCGGCCACAGCGTGTCGCCACGGACATCGCCCACACCTCCCCGCGGCAGGCCGCGACGCCACGGAGCTGCGCGAACGAGTCGGCGACGCAGCGATCGCACATCTGGTTGCGAGGACAGCCGCAGGCGATCACGGGGTGATCGTACGCGGAGGGTCGGACGTCACGTCGTGATCGTGACTAGAGCCAGATCGTGACGCCGCCTGCATCGCCGCAGCTCCGCAGGCGTAGAAGCTCGGCGTCGTAGGCCTGCTTGTCCTCGCCGGTCAGACCGTGGTTCGCGAGGTCCACCTTCACGGCATCGAACTGGACACGCACGGCCCGCAGGCAGTCCTTGTCCGTTCCGCACTCGCACGCCTGATCCGCGAGCGGACGGATGACCTCGATCAGCTCGGGCCGTGGGGGCGGCGGCTTCGCGGACGAACATGCCGTGACCACGAGCAGCCCGAGGAGCAATCGCATCCACGAAGCCTATCGCACGACCCTACCCGCTGGTGTCGTGGCGCTTCACGACCGCGAGGATGTCGTCGCCAAACCTCGCGATCTTGGCGACGCCGAGGCCCGGGATCCGCGCCAGCGCCTCGCGGGAGGTCGGGCGCTGCTTCTCGATCGCAGCGATCGTGGCTCGCTGGAAGATCATGTAGGCCTTCCACTTGAGCTGGCGCGCCATCTTCCGACGGTACGCATCGAGCTCTCGCATGATGCTCGAGGTTCGCGAGGGCTGCGAGGTCCGGGACGTCCGCTCGCGCGCGCTCCCCGCCCCGGGCATCGAGACCGTGGGATACTTGCGGCCGCGGCGCACGAGCCGGCGCTCGTGGATCAGCTGCTCGATCGTCGCGGCGATCGAATCCTCGGTGGCGGTGGCGAGCTGGCCGTACTGCGCGAGATGCAGGAGGCCGTGCGCTGTCATCGCCTTGGACTTGCTGCCGCGCAGCGCCTTGGCGAGGTTGCCCTTGCCGATCGGGCGGTTCAGCGAACCGACCGCGTCGAGGATCAGCTGGCGCTCCGCGGCACCGAGCGTCTCCGCCAAGATGCACGGGGGGCCGTCGGCGGCGCGCTCGACCTGCACCGCGCGCACGCGATCCGGATCGGTACACGCATCGCACCGGTCGCACGCGGCGTGATCCTCGGTTCCGGTGAAGTGCGCGCACAGCACGCGCTGCCGGCACGCGGAGCCCGTGGCGTAGCGCTCGATCGCGACGAGGGCTTCCTCGGTTCGGGTCTTGTTGCTGCCGGATGCGCCGTCATTGAGCCGGCGCTGCGTCATCAGATCCGCCTGGCCGAACAGCAGGAGACAGTGGCCCGCCTCGCCGTCGCGGCCGGCACGTCCGGCCTCCTGGTAGTAGGCCTCGAGGCTGCCCGGCGCCTGGAAGTGGACGATCACGCGGACGTCCGGATAGTCGACGCCCATGCCGAACGCACTCGTCGCGACGAGCACGCGCGTTTTACCGAGTGCGAACGACTTCTGCGCGCGCTCGCGAGCGCTCGCGGTGCGCCCAGCGTGGTAACAGCCAACGCCAAACCCGGCGGACGACAACCGATCCGCGACGGTCTCGGTCTTCTTGCGCGTGCTGCAGTAGATGATCGCCTTGCCCGCACCGGAGCGCGCGCGCAGCCCCGCGCGATCGAGCGCCTCGATCGTTGCAGCGATTCGCGGTTCGTCGCCGCGATGCAACGCAACCTCGAACGCGAGGTTCGGCCGCCGGAAGTCACCGCGCACTGTCGCGGGATCACGCAGCTCGAGGGAAGACGCGACTTCTTCGAGAACGCGCGGCGTTGCGGTCGCGGTCAACGCAATGGTCGGGACGTCGATCACCTCGCGCAGCTCGCGCAGCCGCATGTACTCGGGCCGGAAGTCGTGACCCCACTGGCTCACGCAGTGCGCCTCGTCGATCGCGATCATTGCGATCCGTGCGCGCCCGAGCAGGCTCTTGAAGCTCGGCAACACCGCGCGTTCGGGCGAGACGTACAGGATCGCGAGATCTCCGCGGACCAGCCTGTCGATCACCTCGCGCTGCTCTTCGGGCTCCTGATGGCTGTGAATCGCTGCTGCCGGAACGCCGCGTGCCGTGAGGCTACCGACCTGATCGTTCATCAGGGCGATCAGAGGCGAGATCACGATCGTCGTGCCGTGGCCTCTCCGCGCGAACGCCACGGCGGGCACTTGATAGCAAGAGGACTTGCCCGCGCCGGTCGGAAGCAGGACGACTGCATCTCGTCCGGCGAGCACCGCCTCGATCGCCTCGCGCTGGCCGATCCGGAACGCGGGATGGCCGAACACGTCGCGCAGCACGGCCAGTGCTTCCATCGCACCGTCGTAACACGGGGGTCCGACTACGGCAGCTCGAAGGCGAACCGCGCGCCCTGCCCCGGCGCGCCCTCGACGAGCGTGGCGTTCCCATGGACCGCCACATCGCACATCCTCCTCGGGTCAGCGTTCCGCCAGTGCACGAACCGCGTCGATCAAGGCCTGCAGCTTGTCGGTCGCGCTGCTCTGCTCGAGAACGAGCATGCCGTCCGGGCCGTACACCTTGAGGTGCGGGAGGTTGAAGCCGCCGGGCGTGAGATACGTGGCCGCGGCCGCGCTGTCCCAGTCAACGACGTCGATCCGCCGGATCGCAACGGTGTCGGGATGGGCGCGCGCGATCTCGACCAGCGCCGGGTCGAGCACCTTGCAGGGTGCGCACCATGGGGCCCAGAAATCGAAGATCGTCAGCTTGCCGGGCACGGGCGCGAGCGCGACGGCAGCGCCCGGCGGACCGAGATCGATGACATCCAGGCCGTGTGAATCCGGGTGCTCGGTCGCGCCGTGATCGTCACCGTGGTCGTGCTCGTCACCATGCTCGTGATCGTGGTCCTCCTCGGCGGGACGGCCGAACGACCACGCCACGCCGAGCTCGACAATCGCCGGCATGTCGAGCTGACCTCCCACCACGTGCGTGATCACGGGGATCTTGACCGCGAGATCAAAGGACAGCGCCGCGGTGGCTGCAAACGAAACGCCGGCAGCGAGGATCGCGTCGATTCGCCCGCGGTTTCCGTCGTCGGTGTGGACCACGCCGTCCCAGCGCTCCGCCGTCTCTGCCTGGACCTCGACGCCGCCGCGCACACCCCACGCCTCGCCGAGGCTGCGCCGCACCGTGATGCCGCCCGCGTAGCGATCGCCCG
>JAYUYE010000392.1:0-4565 GCA_043752985.1 Myxococcales bacterium | reverse complement strand
CGATGGAGCGTCCGCCCCGGAACCCCGGCGCGCATATCCTTGGGCGGTTCGTGATCATCCGGACGGTGCTCGTCGCTTCGCTGATGGCAGCGGGAGCGATCGGGCTGTTCCTGTGGGAGTACTGGACGGAGGTTTCCCAGCACGGCCACGCAGTCGCACTGCGCGAGGCCCAGACGATCGCGGTGACGACAGTCGTCTTGTTCCAGATCTTCTATCTGTTCAAGTGTCGGTCGCTGAACGCTACGGCGTTCCAGGTTGGCTTGTTCTCCAACCGCAGCGTGTTCCTCGGCGTCGGCATTCTTTTGCTGCTGCAGGCGGCGTTCATCTACGTGCCATTCATGCAGTCGGTGTTCGGCACGGCGCCGCTCCAGCTCGGCGCACTGGCGCGCGCAGCACTGGTCGCGGCCATCGTCCTTCCGGTCATCAGCGCGGAGAAAGCGATTCGTAATCGAATCACCGCGAGGTCTGTCTCGCGCGCCGCACCAAACCTCGCGAACAAGGCCCCATGAGCCGAGCGACGTGGGGTCGGCATCAGGATCGTTCGCGGCGGTTCCTTCATCATCTCGGCGAGCATGGCCACGTGCTCGTCATTGCCCATTCCGCCGCTGCCGAGGAGCTCCGTCTCGCGATAGCGTCCGCCGCTCGCGATCGCGGCGTTCACGGCCGACAACCCGAGCGGCGTACCGGCCCCCGCCCACCCCACCGTTTCCGAGAGCTCTGCGTACGACGGGAACGACAGCAACGTGTCGTCGTGACTTGCCATGCTTCACACTACAGCGTCACCGCTGCCCCGAGCACCGTCTCGAGGCGCCGCCGCGCCAGCGCACGACGACGCACAGTGCAGGCTCCCAGACCTCGGCCAGCGGCTGCGCAGCGAGCTCGACGACCCGAGCGACAACACCGAACAGGAAGCAGGCGAGGAGTAGCTCGACGGAGAATCAGTTCACGGGGCCGAGGAACCGCAGCGTGAGGCAACCCCGGCGGCTGGACACTTCGATAGTCTCGAAGCGGAAGCGCGCCGTCACCACTCGGTGTCGAAGGCGTCTGTGGCCAGATCGTCGCCCTCACCGCCACTCGACGCGTCCGTCTCTGGCGACGGCTCGCTCGTCTCGACCGGGGTGTTCGAGGCATCGACCGTCTGGACGCCCGGCATCATCATGAACGAGCCAAGCATCGCCATGCTCATCATCCCCATCATCGGGCTCGGGTAGTAGGCGTCGTGGGGATCGTAGTTCCGGTCGACCGGCTGCGCCTCGGAGCGCCGCCGTCCCGTCTGCTTCTCGGGCACCACGAGCCGCGCCTCCGACGCGGTGACGTTTGCGCGGGCCTCGGGCATCGCCCGGGCAATCGCATCCCGGGTACGAACCACGAAGCTGTCGAACGAGAGCTGCGCGAGCTCGACCACCCGGAGATCGCGAGCGAGCGGCTCGGCGCGCGCGCGATAGGCGTCAGCGTCCTCCCCCGCGCGTGGCTCGAACGCCTGAATCCGCCCCGAGACCACCACCCGAACAGCCGGCTCGTGCTTGGGATGTTCGGTCTGCGCCTGCACCTCCATCACGATATGGAGGCCTGCCTCGACGTGCTCGACAGCGAGCCGGAGCAACCCGAACTCGCCGATCGCCGCCCCGACGTCATGGAACGCGAGAAACAGATCCCCGAGGTCGTCAAGCTTGCGCTCGCGATCCTGGAACACGACGAGCTCGTCGATGACGAGCGAGACCGCGTTGGTCGCGCCGAGCTCGGTGAGCGCTGCTCGGACGGCGTCGACCACCGCCGCGGCTTCGATGGATGCGCGTATGCGACCGGTGCCCAGGTCGGGCTCTCCGCCCAAGGCCTTGCGGACGCGAGCCAGTAACCCGGGCCGCTTCAGGATCTCTTCGCCCGCGACATCCACGGTGATCGTTCCGTACAGCTTCATGATTCGTGCCTTTCCTGGAGCCTGGTCGAGCCACGCAGCGACATCTCGCGCTCCACCGCGACCACGATCGCCGCGGCGAGGAGCATGGGCGTGGTGTCCTCGTCCTCGTCGTCGCGTTCGAGCGTGACGATGGCGCCCGTGTCGAGCCAGACACGTACGCGTACGCGAGGCCCCCGAAGTGAGCAGGTCACGAACTGGACGACCACTCCGCGGACCTGTTCTCGACCGGCCAGCGCCGCGAAGGTTTGCTCGCGGATCGCATCCGCCAGCGACGCTCGACCCACACCCGGTGCATGAGGCGGCTCGTCCCCTCGAGTGACAACCGAGACTGGCTGGCCATGATGGGCGGCTCGTGCACTCGTGTCATCTCCCCTGCGCGGGTTCGCGTTGATCGCCGCGACGGTTCGCGCGCTTCGGAGCGACGCCTCTCGAGCAGTGGCTGGTACGCGCCACACGTCGTCGTCCTGGCCGTCCTCGTCGCCGAGACGCAACGCAGAACGATCGGTTTCCTTGAATCGAATGGCGAGCTTCACGGCGACCTCCAGCATTCGTTGTAGTCACCGTGCGCAGCGACGACAGCGACCAAGTTTGAGGGCCACCCATCCGTTTTTTGGAAGTGTGCTACGACGAGCGCACCGCATGGAATGGTTGAACTACCACCACCTCCTCTATTTCTGGATGGTCGCCCGCGAAGGCGGGCTCGCACCGGCAGGAAAGATCTTGCGACTCTCGCAGTCCGCGTTGAGCGGTCAGATCAAGAGACTCGAGGACAGTCTCGGCCAGCCGCTGTTCGAACGCCGCGGCCGCAAGCTCGAGATGACCGAGAACGGGCGTCTGGTCTACAAGTATGCAGACGAGATCTTCGGCCTGGGTCGGGAGATGCTCGACGCGCTGCGTGAACGGCCGACGCAGCGCGCGTTGCGCTTGACCGTCGGCATCTCCGACGTCGTGCCCAAGCTGCTCGTCCGCACGCTGCTCGAACCAGCATTTCGGCAGGAGGGTGGCCTCGCCTTGACCTGCAAGGAAGATCGCTTCGATCGGCTGCTCGCCGAGCTCGCCCTGGATGCGGTCGATGTGGTGATCGCGGACGCACCGGTGCCGCCCGATGCGAGCTTCCGGGCCTACAACCATCTCCTCGGCGAGTCGACGGTCACACTGCTCGCACCGCCTGCGTTGGCACCGGCGATGCGCCGATCGTTCCCGGCCGGGCTCGATGGAGCGCGTCTCCTGCTACCGACCCCTGGATGCACGTTGCGCCGAAACCTCGACGCCTGGTTCGCTGCATCTGAAGTCCGTCCCCTCATCGTGGCCGAAGCCGACGACAGCGCGCTTCTCAAGGCGTTCGCGGCCGATGGGATGGGTGCCCTGTTCGTCCCCACGGTGATCGCGAAGATCGTCGCGCTCCGCTACGGTCTCGTCGCGATCTCGGAAGTCGAGGCCGTACGCGAGCGGTTCTATGCGATCTCCGCCGAGCGGCGACTGGTCCACCCAGCCGTGCTGGCGATCCGAGCCGCTGCACGCAAGGATCTGTTCGCGTGAGTGCGCTCACGACCGTAGCAACGACCTGAGTGACGCGCGGGTTCGAGATTCTCGAAGCATGACCACCAACTTCTGTCGGTGTTCAGATGCAACGGACGACCTATGCATGGAGGCAAGGAGATCACTCACCCATGCTGACCACGCTACTGACCTGTCTTCTTCGGGCAGAGGACGCTCGGCGACGGCTCTTCCGCGTCAACGGTGACACCAGGCCGCGATTGCGCCGGCACCTCACCGCGGATCGCGCATCACCGCCTCGGCCACGCAACGAGGAGCCAGGCTGTGGCGACTGAATTGGCCACGGTCTTCCCTCAACCCCCACCAAGCCTCGTCGACCCGGGCGCGATCGACCTGGCCGAGCTGCGCAAGCAGCTTCGTACACTCGCCACGGTCGGCGCATCCGAGGCGCTCATGGTGAGCTGCTACCTTTCGGTCGAGCGCGGACTGGCTCGACGAGATGTCATCGAACGCAGGCTCCGTTCCATCCGCGCGACGCTACCGACCAGCCAACGCGGCGAGCTCGACGGCATGATGTCTCGAATCTACGCACAACTCGGGCAACGGTCTGCGCGGACGCGCGGCATGGCGGTGTTCGCGCGCGGTGGTGAGGAGCCCTACTTCCAGGCGCTGGAGTTTCGGGTGCCGCTGCCGGACCTCCTGATCCTCGAGCGCGCGCCGGTGATCTATCCGCTCGTCGAGCTCAAGGACACGTTCCATCGCTTCGTCGTCCTGATCTCGACCGAGGCGTCCGCTCGAATCCTCGAGGTCAGCCTCGGTGCCGTGACGCGAGAGATCTGGAAGATGGCCCCCGCTCTTCCCGAGGATGTACGTCGGCAGTGGAGCCGAGACCACTATCAGAACCATCGCCAGGACCGGGCGGATCGGTTCCTCAAGGAGAAGCTCGACCTGCTCGATCGGTTGATGTCGGGGAGCGGCCACACGCACTTGATCCTCGCAGGGAATCCACGCCTCACAGCGCGCATCCGTGACCGGCTCCCGGATCGGCTGCGCGCCAAGCTCGTCGATATCGTCCCCGCCGCGACGAGCTCCGATCATGGCGACGTCGTGCAGGCCGCGCTCGCGAGCTTCATCGAGCACGAGCAACAGG
>JAYUYE010000391.1:0-1710 GCA_043752985.1 Myxococcales bacterium | reverse complement strand
GTCCGAACGTCTCCTCGGCGAACGCGGGCATGTCGGACTGGACACCACCGAGAACGGTCGGCTCGAGGAAGAATCCGCGACCCGGTCGGCGCGCACCGCCGGTCCGGACCGTCGCGCCGGCCGCCGTCGCGGATGCGATCAGACCTTCGACGCGTTCGCGATGGCGCGCGCTGATCAGGGGGCCGATGCGCGTGGCCTTGTCGAGGCCGGACCCGACGGGGAGCTTGCGGGTCTCGGCGACGACGATCTCTTCGAACGCCCCGAGGTGCTGGCGCTCGACAAAGAACCGTTGCGGGGAGACGCAGACCTGCCCCGCGTTGCGGAACTTTGCTGCGACCGCGCCCCGCGCGACGGCTTCGAGGTCGGCGTCGGGCAGGATGAGGACCGGCGCATTGCCGCCGAGCTCGAGCGAGAGTCGCGTCATCGTGCGCGACGCGCCGTCCATCAGCAGCTTGCCGACGCCGACGCTGCCGGTAAAGCTGATCTTGCGGAGGTGGGGATGGTCGAGCATCGCCTGGCCCATCGCCACGGGCTCGCCGTTGACGAGGTCGAGCACTCCGGGCGGCAAGCCCGCTTCCTCGAGGATCGCGGCGATCGCCATCGCCGACAGCGGCGTCAGCTCGGCAGGCCGGACGACGACTGTGCACCCAGCCGCGAGCGCCGCCGCGATCGCGCGCGCGGGGTTGTACGCTGGGAAGTTCCACGCGGTGATCACGCCCACGACGCCGATCGGCTCCTTGAGCACCATCACGCGCTTGGTCGCGACGCGCGACGGCAGCGTGTAGCCGTGGACGCGCTTGCCCTCCTCGGAGAACCAGGCGAACAGATCGGCGGCGACCTTCCACTCTCCGATCGCCTCGGCGAGGGGCTTGCCTGCCTCGCGCACGGTCACCTGTGCGAGCTGCTCGGCACGGGCGCGCATCAGATCGGCAGCCCGCTGGAGAATCGCTCCGCGCTCGTACGCCGTTCGGGTGCGCCACATCGGGAACGCGCGATGCGCCGCATCGATTGCGCGGTTGACGTCCGCGGCACCGCCGAACGGAACGTTGGCCACGACCTCTTCCGTCGCAGGATCGATCACGTCCCAGCGTCCTCCGCCGTCCGCGTCGACCCACGCTCCATCGATGAACTGCGCCGCGCCGGTGGTGGTCATGGTCCGTTCTCCTCGACATCACGCAGCGCTGCGCCGACGACGGCGAGCGCCTCGAGCAACTGGTCCTCGGGAATGCCGAGCGGCGGCATGAAGCGTACGCAGTTCGAGTACAGGCCGGCGCGGATCAAGATCACGCCATTCGCGACCGAGCGTTTGATCACGCCGATTGCTTGCGCCGCCGCGGGCGTCTTCGCGGCGCGGTCCGTCACGAGCTCCATCAGCATCATCGGGCCGACGCCGCGGACATCGCCGATCAGCTGGGAGGACGACTGCATGCGCTCGAGCTCGCGGCGCAGCGTCTCGCCGGTCTTCCGCGCGTGCGCGAGGAACGCCGGCTGCCGGATCAGGTTGACCGCCTCGATCGCGGCGACACATGCGATCGGGCTGCCGCCATAGGTGCCGCCGACTCCGCCGAGGTGCGGCGCGTCCATGATCTCGGCGCGTCCGGTAGTGGCGCTGATCGGCAGACCCGCGCCGAGTGCCTTGGCCATCGTGATGAGGTCGGGCTCGATTCCGGACTGCTCGATCGCGAACATCGTGCCGGTGCGACCAAAGCC
>JAYUYE010000390.1:0-4572 GCA_043752985.1 Myxococcales bacterium | reverse complement strand
ACTTCAAAGCAGCCTTCATCCCGGTCCCCGACGAGACGACCGCCTCCGGCATCGGCGGGGTGCTCACTACCCTCATCGAAACGACCGAGCAGGTTCATGGTGAGCGCCAACGCAAGACCCTCCGGGAGATCGCCAGCCGCGCCGCCGGGTCGCACTCTACTGAGCAGGCCTGCGCCGCCATCGCGGCCACGCTCGGAGAAAACGCCTCTGATGTGCCGTTCTGCCTGTTCTACTCAATCAGCCAGGATGGCCAGGAGGCTCGCCTCGTCGCGCAAAGCGGATTTGGGCCCGGGTTAGAACCCGCCAACCCCGACGTCATCGATCTCACCGCCCCGCCGATGGGCGCCGTGGGCTGGCCGCTCGCATCCATTGTCGGGACCCAAGGCACTACCCTCGTGAATGATCTCGCCGAGCGGTTTGGAGAGCTCCCCAAGGGCAGTTGGTCTCAGTCACCCCGGATTGCGATTGCATTGCCGCTCGCCTCACCGGGCCAGCACCCGTACGGCGTGATGATCGCCGGGGTCAACCCCCATCGGGAGCTCGACGATGGCTATCAAGCCTTCTTCGAGCTCGTCGCGAGTAAGGTGGTGACCGCGATCAATGCGGGGGCGATCGCCAAGGCGCACGCGGATGCCGAGCGGGAGCGGACCTGGTTGCGCACCCAGCTGATGCATGTGCCGGCGGTGGTGTCCGTGCTGACAGGTCCCGAGTTCATCCTCTCGCTCGCCAACACGATGTACCTGGAGGTAATGGGCCGCAAACCGGACGTGGTGGGGAAATCCATCCGCGCGGCCTACCCCGAGCTTCCGCGGGACGCGCCGGTCTTTGGGATTTTGGAGGAAGTCCGCCGCACCGGGGTGCCCTTCGTCACGGACGAGTATTGCGTCGCCATCGACACGGGAACTGGGGTGCAGGACGCGTACTTCACGTTCACCGCCCAACCCGTTCGGGACTCGTCAGGGAACGTGACCGACATCATGACGGTGGCGTTCAACATCGACGCCCAGGTGCTGGCCCAGCGGCGCATCGAAGCGTTGGTGGGAGCTCACGCGTTTCTGCTGAAGCTCGGCGACGCGCTGCGACCGCTTGCGGACCCGGAGAAAGTTCAGGCGGTCGCCGCTGATTTGCTCGGCGCCCATCTCCGCGTCAATCACTGTCAGTGCGGCGAAGTGCGGGGCGCATACGTCTTCATTTTCCACTCTTATGCCGACGGAGTGCCGCCGATGATCGGGAGCTTTCACGCGGACCGTTTTGGCAAGCGCGCAACGGACGGATTCCGCGCCGGGAATTTACAGCTCTCCAGCGACACCGCGACCGACCCGATTTTCAGCGAAGAAGAACGCCAGATGCTGCAAGGCCAGCACATCGGCGCCTACATCGCTATGCCATTGATCAAAGAGGGTGAGTGGGTGGGGACGTTCGGAGCTCAGAGCGTCGAGCCGCGCGAGTGGACGCAGGCGGAAATCGAACTGGTGCAGCAAGTCGCCGAACGCACGTGGGCTGCGGCCCGACATGCCCGCGCCGAGAAAGCGCTCCGCACGTCCGAGGAAAAGTACCGATCGCTGTTCGATTCGATCGACGAAGGCGTCTCCCTGCTCGAGATCTTGTTCGACGACGAGGGCAAAGCGGTTGATCACATCATCCTGGAGATGAACCAGGCGCACGAGACGATGACCGGAATTCCGCGCGACTTCGTGGGCAAGCGCTGCAGCGAGGTGCTGCCAGGCCTCGAACAGAGCATGACCGAGCGTCTCGGACGCGTGGCGCTGACGGGCGAGCCGATCCGGTTCGAATCGTACGTCAGCGCCGTGGGAGGTTGGTTCGACATCTACCTTTCGCGGCTCGGGGGTGAAAGCAGCCGGACCGTCGCCAGCGTCTTCAACAACATCACCGAGCGCAAGCGCCGCGAGGGCCACGCTGCCTTCCTGGACAAGCTGTGGCAAGCGGTGGCCGTGCTCGACAGTCCCGAGGAGATCATCCGTGCCACTGGCGAGCGTCTCCACGCCCACCTGGATGTCGGCTTATTCAACATCTGTGACGTGGCGCTAGACCCCGAGGACGCTCCCCCGGAAGCGCGCTTCACCGTGGCTGCGGCGTGGGCGCGAGCGGGGCGCCCGACTCACCACGGCACCTACCGGGCGGGCGACTACCTCAGCGACGAGTTCCTGCGCGCCACTCGCGCGGGCGAGACCGTTGTCATTCGCGACACGGACACGGACCCTCGAGTGGATGCCGAGCGGTACCGCGCCGTCGGCATGCGCGCGATCGTCGCGGTTCCAATCCTGGAGGACGCCACGTGGCCCGCCCTCGCCTCGGTCTTCACCCCCGAACCGCGCGACTGGCGGCCCGACGAGGTCGCGCTCATCGTGGAGGTGGCTCACCGAGTCTTCCCCCGGATCGAGCGCGTTCGCGCCGACGAAGCCCTGCGCGTCCGCGAGCGGGACGCTGCCCAACGGAAAGACGAATTTCTCGCCATGCTAGCGCACGAGCTCAGGAACCCGCTTGCCCCGATTCGCATGGGGCTGGAAGTGATTCGCCTCGCGGGTGATACGCCCGGTGCGGTGGAGCAGGTCCGAGAGATGATGTCGCGGCAGATCGCCCACATGGTCCGCTTGATCGATGACCTCCTCGATGTCTCGCGAATCTCCGCAGGGAAGATTCAACTGCGCCCCGAGCCCACACCGCTCGACACGTTGGTGAACAGCGCGATCGAGGCGAACCGTGCCGCGATGGCGGCAAAGCAGATCGCGTTGAGCGTCGATCTCCCGCCGACGCTATGCGTGCTTGATGTCGATCCGACGCGCTTCATCCAGGTGATCTCGAACTTGCTCCACAACGCGACGAAGTTCACCGATGCTGGTGGGTCGATTCGTGTCTCCGCGCACGTTGGTGGCGCCGTTGGAGGCAAGCCAATGGAGCTAAACCTCTCGGTCATCGACTCGGGTATCGGCATCTCCGCGGATCTGCTTCCACGCATCTTCGAAATGTTCACGCAGGGGGAAGGCGCATCGTCGGTGCCTGGACTAGGGATCGGGTTGGCCCTGGCTCGCCGGCTAGTGGAGATGCACGGCGGTCGAATTGACGTGCGGAGCGACGGCCCTGGAACAGGGAGCGAGTTCGTGATCCGGATCCCGCACTCCGCCAAAGATGTGCAGCCACGTAGCGCAGAACAGATCACCGGCCGAACCCTCGCGCGGCGCGTGGTGGTTATCGATGACAACCACGATGCCGCGAACGTGACGGCGATGCTGGTCCAAGCGCTTGGGGGGGAATGCAGAATCGCCTACGACGGAATAACAGGCGTCCAGGAGGTCCTGGCGTATCGACCGGAGATCGTGTTGCTCGATATCGGCATGCCCGGTCTCGACGGCTATGAAGTCTGTGGCCGGATCCGTCGCGAGCTCGGACGCGGTGTGATCGTCGTCGCGCTCACCGGGTTCGGGCAGGAGCAGGACCGCGACAAGGCGGCTCGGTCGGGCTTCGACGCGCACCTGACCAAGCCGGCCGATCCAAAGGAACTGGCCAGACTCCTCAGCAAGCTGCCTGGTGATCCCCACTCGTCCGATCCGCTATGGGGACGCAAGCCGACTATCAAACGTTCGCCTCCGTAGCGGTCGAGCCCGTTCGATCGAGTCTCGTGCGGGGCAGCCCCGCGCCATTCGCATCAACCACGCGCCGTCGAAGCTGCTTGACTCCAACTTGGTGCGCTTGAGCAGCGCGAGGGCATGTCCGCGGGCCAACCGCGGCCGTCTTTCCCCCATGTGCCAGGGTAGTTGTCGCATGACGCTGGTGGCCTGACGGCCGCCGTGAAGATCGTGCAAGGGGCACGAGGTCTCCGTGATTCCGTAGTCGCAGCAGTTGCGAAACAGAATGGTTCAGAAGTTGAGTGGCCCCCACGCGATCAGCGCCACGGCGTTATCGTCGGAGGTTGGCATCTCGCAAGGCACGTTGTCGCGCTGGCTCAAACAGGCGGCTACGATCACCGTGCCGATGCCCACGACCGACGACGAGCCTACGAAGCGCGCTGACGACTGGTCTCCTGAAGAGAAGGTCGCGTTCGTGATGGAGGCGATCGCGATACCCAGTGCAGAGCTCGGAGCGTTTCTTCGTCGCAAAGGTGTGCACGAGGCGCAGCTGGACGAGTGGCGAAGGCAGGTTACCGAGAGCGCCGTGGCCGCAATGCGTCCGCCGAATCGTCGTGCAGAGCGCGAGGCCGCGGCTGCTGAGGCGAAGAAGATTCGTCAGCTCGAGCGAGAGATTCTGCGCAAGGACAAGGCACTTGCCGAGACGGCCGCGCTGCTCGTGCTCCAAAAAAAAGTCCAGGCCATCTGGGGTAACGAGGACGACGACACCGACCCGAAGAGCGACAAGTGATCCGCGCTCTGATCCAGAAGGCTGTCGATGCGGGCGCTCGCACGTGCCAGACGGCGCTCGATCTCCTCGTTTCAAAGGCGAGCGACTTCGCCTTCGGCTTCGCGCCTCCGCTCGGCGCATAGCGACATCGGAGTCGTCTCGAGCTCGACGAGTGGGACGGAATTCAGGTGGAGTCGGCGCCGCGCCCGCGTCCGCAAC
>JAYUYE010000389.1:0-1715 GCA_043752985.1 Myxococcales bacterium | reverse complement strand
GCGCGATCGAGCTCGTCGTCGCTGGCCCTCCACGGATCAAGCTCCTGGCACGTCCGCCCGGTCGGCCCAGCAGCCGTGGAAGCCTGGCGGCAGCGCCGCGGGGAGACCGAGGCGCGTGAGCACATCAAGTGTGGTGGCGTCGAGCAGCCAGAGCTCGGCGGCAGCGCCCGGGTGATGGATCACCGTGAGGATCCAACCGTCCTCGGCGTGGCGGGGCTCCGGGTGACGTACGAAGCATGGCTCCGATGCAATGGCTGGAAAGACATCGCGGCGCGCGACCACGCCGTTCATCGGTTCGAAGCGGACGATCGACGAGTGATACGGCTGGCGGCCGCCGCCAGCCACCGCGGTCGCCCAGATCGACCGGTACGGCTGGCCGGCCGGGGCGGCGGTGACCGGCAGCTCGGCGGCGACGTCGCCGAGGCGGTGCGTCTGCACGACGCGCCGGGTCTCGGGATCGATAGTCAGGCGAAGTGGTTCAGCCAGGCCTCCCTCGCGGCCAGCACCGAACAGGCTGTCGAGGTCCGACAGATCGGGCACACCGTCGAGCCGCAGCGCGTCGCAGACGATGCGGCCGTGGTCGTCTTCGAACGCACCCGCGAGGTGGAACACGAAGCCAGGGACGGTGGGCACCCGGAGCGGAGGCCCGCCATCGCGTGGGACGAGCAAGGCGATCATCGGCGCGTCGCGCACTGCGCGCAGGCTGCGCGCCGGGGCGCTGAGGCCGAGGGCCATGCGCGCCACGTCGAAGCGCACGGCCGGGAGCAAGAACACGAACCATCGCGGCGTGATCGCGAAGTCGTGGATAAACGTCAGATGGTCCAGCGCGAGAGTGCGTTCGATCCGCGCCACACCGCTTGCATCGATCGCGTAGAGGATCAATTGCTGGCGCAGTCCCCAGCGCAACCCGAAGTTCCACAGCGTGCCCGTGGTGCGATCGACGCGGGGATGAGCCGAGAACGTCGGTGGCATCAGGCCGCGCCCACGCAGCACGCCACCGAGATCGTCGAGCCCGAGCGTCTCGAGTGAGCTCGGATCGATCGCGGTCGGCGCGCCTCCTTCCCACAGCGCGCGCAACCGGCCGGCGTGCCACGTCACGGAAGTGTTGGCGACGTTCTTGAAGTGAAAGCGAAACGCATTGGCCGCGAACCCACCGGGACGATCGGTGCCGAAGCCCCGGTAGAGGATGCGCCCAGCCTGCTCCTCCGCGATCAGCTCAGGAGTGCGCACGAACCGCGTGCGGACACGCGCTCCGTTCGGACCTAGATCCATTCGCACGATCAGGCCATCACCATCGAACGGGTGGCCGTAGCGCGTCTGGCCGCGGCCAAATCGTCCAGGTCCGTTGCGCCACCACACCCCATCGAGCCCTGCGGGTATGCGCCCGGACAGCAGTTGTAGATCGGCGTCGACTTCCTGCTCGACATCGTGGAGATGGGCCTCAACGAGCCGTCGATGATCCTTCGGCGTGGCGACTGTGTGCATCACGAGTGGTGTGAAGGAACTCGGATGCTGCCGTTACAACGTTCGGGTCGCGAAAACATGACGTTACCGACCGTGTAACGTCAGAACCAGCTTCGGCATCATAGCCCCGTGTTCACCGCGCCAGCAGCGAGGAAGTCGCTCGGCACCGGGCTCGCTGTGGGTCTCGGTGGAATCGTCGCTGTTGTGCTCTTTGCTGGGGCGTTCCTCGACGGCGCGACCTGGTCGCCGGT
>JAYUYE010000388.1:0-1716 GCA_043752985.1 Myxococcales bacterium | reverse complement strand
GTGTGGTGGCTGCGCACGCGCACGACGTGGGGCCAGGCGTGGCGTGCGGTCGGTCAAGACCCGGCCGCGGCGCGCAGTGTTGGAATCTCGGTCGGCCGCATTCAGATCCTGGTGATGACGGGGTCGGGCGCACTCGCCGGTCTCGCGGCCGCGAACTTCGTGATGGGGCACAAGCACGCGTTCGAGGAGGGCCTCGGCCGCGGCACCGGGTGGCTCGGGATCGCGGCGGCACTGCTCGGCCGCATGCACCCGATCGGTGTGGCGGTCGCGGCGCTCGTGCTCGGGTTTCTGTCGTCCGGCGGGCTCGCGGTCGCCGAACTCGTACCCAAGGAGCTGACCGAGATGCTGCTCGGCGTGGTGGTGCTCGCGGTCGCCGTCTCCGTCGCCTGGGTTCGCCGCAGGGAGCTGCTGCCGTGATCGAGAGCCTGTTCACGCTCGCGTTCTTCACGCAGGTGCTGCGAATCGCGTTGCCGTACGCCCTCGCCGCGATGGGCGGCGCGGTCACCGAGCGGGCCGGCGTGATCGATCTCGCGCTCGAGGCAAAGCTCCTGTTCGGAGCGTTCGCGGCGGCGGCCGTCGGTCATGCGACCGGGTCGGCCTTTCTCGCCGTGCTCGGTGGGATGGGTGCCGGCATGCTGGTCGCCGCGCTGCAGATGGTCTGCGCACTGCGGCTCGGCGCCAATCAGGTGATCGTCGGCATCGCGCTCAACCTCCTCGCGCTCGGAGGCACGCGGTTCCTGCTCCAGCTGCTCTACAACGAGGGTGCGAGCTCGCCGCCGGTGCCGGCGTTCGGTAGCTCGCTGCTCGGCAATCCGATCCTGTGGCTCGCGGTGGTAGCGGCCGTCGCCTTGCCGTTCGCGATCGCGCGAACCCGCTGGGGCTTGCGGCTGCGCGCCGCGGGCGACCGGCCGGATGCGCTCGTCTCCGTCGGCGTGTCGCCGTTCCGGGCGAAGCTCGCGGCGGCGCTCGCGGGCGGTGCGCTCGCCGGCGCGGGCGGTGCGCAGCTCACGCTCGCCGTCGGTGGCTTTGTCGCGGACATGAGCGGCGGGCGCGGCTACATCGCGCTCGCGATGGTGATCCTCGCGGGCTGGCGGCCGCAGCTCGCGGCGATCGCGTGCGTCGGGGTCGCGCTCGCCGAGGCGATCAACATCCAGCTCCAGGTCTCCGCGGTCGGGATCCCGCACGAGCTCGCGCAGCTCGCGCCGTACTTCCTGACGCTCGCGGTGCTCGTCCTCGTCGGCGGCAAGCACGGCCATCCGCCGGCCTCGCTCGGCAAGCTGTGACGGCTACATCTGGTCGGGCGCGGCGATGCCGAGGAGGCCGAGACCGGTCGCGAGTGTCGCTTGCACGGCGGCAGTCAGGGCAAGCCGAGCGCGGCGCGTCTCCGGATCGTCACAGACAATGCGCTGCGTCCGATCGTCGTTACCCGCGTTGTACCAGCGCGAGAACTCGCTCGCGAGTGAGAGCAGGTAGTGGGCGACGCCGTGCGGCTCGCTGTTCTCCGCCGCGCGCACCACGATGTCGGGGAGCTCGAGGAGCTTCTTCGCAACGGCCCATTCGAAGTCCGTGGTCAGGAGCTCGAGCCGCACACCGTCGAGTGACGTGACCGGCTCGCCGGCCTTGCGCGCGATCGATGCGCAGCGCGCGTGGCTGTACTGGATGTACGGGCCGGAGTCGCCCTCGAGCGAGACGGCCGTCTCGAGATCGAAGTCGATG
>JAYUYE010000387.1:0-1717 GCA_043752985.1 Myxococcales bacterium | reverse complement strand
GATTGACAGCGCGTCGGCCACCGTGATCTGGCAGCGCCAGTTCCCTGTCGAGGCGGAGTATCCGCCCTCCGCACGGGAAGAGGATGAGACTTGCTATCCGTCGAGCACCCGCGCGGTCGCGCTCGCGTGGGATGCGACCACGCGCACCGTGCTCGCGCAGGCGAGCTACGGGAGCCCGTTCTACGGCGGCTGCGTCGGCGAGCCGAAGTTCTACGTCACCCGCCTCTGACTACTTCTTCGGGGCGAGCGGGTCCTTTGGCGTCAGCTCGAGGTTCTGCATGATGTCCTCGAGTGCGATCTTCTTCTCGGTGCGCCGGGTCTGGAGCTCGACGAGATCGCGGCCGAGCTTGTCGCCGTCTTTCGCGAACTGATCGAGCCGATCTCCGAGCCGCTTACGCAGTGCGCCCGCGGCGGGATCACGCTTGATCGCGTCGAGGTTGGAGCGCGTCTCCTGCGCGCGCTGATCGAGCTCGCCACGTGTTCGCGTCTTGCCTTCGATCTCGGTGTCGATCTTGCCGACCTCTTGCCGCAGCTTGACGATCGGCTCGAGCTTGGCGCGGATCGTCCGGTCAAGCGTGCCCTGCGCGAGGATGCCCTCGAGGAGGATCAGCGAGCGCGTGTCCCAGATCGACAGCGTGCTGCGCGACGGAGTCTGCTCGACCACCTCGAGCTTCGCGGTGGTCGCGCCGGCCGCGAGCTTGATCGGGATCAGGTACGCGTCCGGCAGATCCTCGGTCGCCGCCGGACGCGGCACGAGTGTGAAGCTACCGCCCGCCTTGGGGTGGCGCACGTACAGCGTGGTCTCCGCGGGGCGCGGCTGCTGCGCCGTGACCTCCCACGTCGTCTGCCTGCGCGAAAAGTTCTCGATCTCCATCACGCCGCGAACGATCTTGACGAGCCGCATCTCGTCGCCGCCGTACTGCAGACTCGACGCGACGAGCAGGCCCGACTCGACGGCGAACGGGATCGTCACGGCGACGCCCGCGCTGACCGGCTCGCTGATGCCTTCGCCGACGAAGCTGCCACCCGAGTAGATCGAGATCGGCCCGGACTCGAGGGCGAACGGCGTAGAGTTCTTGAACCGGATCACGCGGTACGGATTCGCCTCGTAGCCCTGCCCTGCGCCGCCCGGGCGAAATAGAAATGTCTCCTCGCCTTCGACCTTCGCGTTGATGATCGCGACCATCGTGGACGTGCCGTCGGGCACGGTGAGCTTCTCGTCGAGGTCGTAGCGGGTCAGGCCGCTGATGCTCGCCGCGCGGGTGCGCGCTGCCATCGAGCGCGCGAGGGCATCGGCATCGACCGCACCACCGACCGGCATGTTGCCGCCCCAGACATCCGGTGCCGGCATCTCGGCTTCGTCGTCGCGGTCCATCGCCGCGCCCGCACCGGCGCTCACCGAGCGACTCGGTGCCAAGGTCTTCGATGACGGCTTCTTCTTGGAGCCGACCTTGTAGTCGGCGGCGGCGTCCTTCGCGTAGTCGGCCGACGGCGCGGAGACGGCCGGCGCAGGCGGCGAAGGGGCCGGCTGGTTGTAGCCGGACTCGCCGACCGACACCGTGGCGCGGCGCTGCGTGCCCACGGCGGACAGATCCGTGCGCAGTACGTCGCGCGGCGTGTGGAGGTCGTACCGGAACGCGATCGGCGCGCCCGACGTGAGCGCGAGCTTGACGTTGGTCCAGTCCTCGCCCGTCGTGTTGTCGACGACGGCCCAGCC
>JAYUYE010000386.1:0-4584 GCA_043752985.1 Myxococcales bacterium | reverse complement strand
TGAGCGCGCCGTGGTTCGCGCGTACCGGATTGTTCGTGCTGGTCACGGTGCGCGAAAACGAGATCTCACCCGAGCTTCAGGCCACGCTCGTGTCGCTGCGTGCGGAGCAGCTCGCGGTGACGCGCCTCGATCGCGCTGCGGTCGGTGCGATGGTGCGCGACATGCTCGCCCTCGATCACGAGGTACCGGCGCTCGCCGACTACGTTGCGACCCGGTCCGAGGGTAATCCGCTGTTTGCCGCCGAGTACCTGCGGCTCGCCGTCGACGAAGGTTTGGTCGAGCGCGATCTCGGTGGGCGCTGGCACCTCTCCGAGCGCGACCACGAGGGCTACGACCGGCTACCGACCCCGGGGTCGGTCCAGGAGCTCGCGCGGCGCCGGCTGCGTGCACTGTCGCCGCAAGCTTTCGAGCTCGCGCTCGCCGCCTCCGTCCTCGGGCGGTCCTGCGATCCGGACGTGCTCAACGCCACGGCCGCGACCTCGGTCGATGCAGCACGCGACGGAGTGACCGAGCTGATCGTCCACCATGTCGTCGAGGTGGTCGGCGGCGAGCTCCGGTTCGAGCACGACAGCCTGCGCGAGCTCGCCTATGCCGAGCTCGACGATGCGACGCGTCTCACGCTGCACCACCGCGCGGCCGTCGCCGTCGAAGCTCGGCACAAGGACGATGCCGAGTTCGCACTGCGGTTCTCCGAGCTCGCACATCACTGGGAGCAAGCAGGCGATCGCTGCCGTGCATCGGACTACCTCGAACGCGCCGCGAATCACGCCCTCGATACCGCCGCGCACGGCGAGGCGCGATTGCTCCTCGAGCGGCTGCTCACGCTCTCGACCGACGCACCGAAAGACAAGCGCGGTCGCTGGAAGCGCCGGCTCGGCGAGGCGAGCTACGCGCTCGGTGACGTCGCCGGTCTCGCGCGTCACTCCCGGGCCGCGCTCGACGAGCTCGGCCGCCCGCTGCCCGCCTCGCGGCTTCGGCTCGCGGTCAGCGTCGCCGCCGGTGTCGGGCAGCAGCTATGGACGCGCACGCTACGCCGCCGCGGACCGAGCCAGACGAGCGAGCCCGCCGTCGTCGAGGCCGCACTGGCCTCGGCGCAAATGACCACGCACTTCTTCTTCAACGACGACTCGCTCGGGCTTGTCGGTGCGGCGTTGACCGCGGTCAATCTCGCGGAGCGCGGCGGCCAGAATCTTCCGATCGCGGAGATCTACGCGCAGCTCGGCTACGCCGCAGGGCTCGCGCGGCTCGGCGGCGTCGCCCGCACGTACTTCGCGCAAGCGCGTGCCACCGCGGCGAGCACACGTGACACGACCGGGCTGATCAAGACGCTCGCCACCGAAGCTGCGTTCGCGATCGGCGTCGGTGCGTGGGCAGATGCGCGTGCCGCGTCGACGGAGTCGCTCGCACTCGCGCGCAGCGAACGCAACCCACAGGAATCAGAAGCCGCACTGACGATTCTCGGCCACGTCGAATTCGCCGTCGGCAACTACGATCTCGCTCGCACGCTCGCGACCGAGCTCCGCGAATCGGCAAAGAGCCGCGCCAACGTTCAGCACGAAGCGTGGGGCATCTACACCGAGGGCCGCTCTGCCCTCTACCTCGACGACTTCGATCTCGCGATCGAGAGGTTCGAGACGGCGATGCCGATCCTCGCGACGCTGCACGATCGCGCGTCGCAGATCCTGTGCGGCGGCATGCTGGCGAGCGCCCTCGCTCGGCGTGGCGATGATCGGGCGCGGCGGGTCGCCGACGAGACGTGGCAGACGATCGGCGGCAAGACGCCGCCGGTGTTCTCGATCACCGAGGGCCTCGTCGGTGTCACCGATGCCTATCTCGAGATCTGGCGCCGCACGGGCGACCGGTCACTCGCGGCGCCAGCACGTGCCGCGATCGCGGAGCTCACGAAGTTCTCGCGCCTGTTGCCGATCGCAGGCCCTGCAGCGGCGAACCGCAGCGGTCAGTGGTACCTGCTCACCGGATCACCGCGACGTGCGGCGCGAGCGCTGCGCAAAGGACTCGCGGCAGCCGAGCGGCTCGGGATTCCGTACGAGCAGTCGCTCGCACGCGCGGCGCTCGTTCGCTAGCGAGCAGCTTCGAGCCAGTGGCCGTAGACCGCGTTCTCGAACGGCACGTTGATCGTCTGCTGCACCGCACCCGTCACCGAGACGCGATCGAGGCTGGTGCGCGTGTCGCGAATGATCCAGATCTGCCCGTCGACCACCGACAGGCCCTGCGGCAGGAACGCATAGCTGACGTCGGTGACGGCGTCGGTGACCGGGCTGTATGCGCGAATACCGGAGGTGAAAGCCATCCAGATCCGACCATCGGGTGCGAGCGCCGCGCTGTATCCCTTTGCCGTCGTGCTGCCGTCCTGATACAGCCTCGAGACCCACCCCGCCGCGGTGCGCTTGAGGATGCTCGCCTGACCGCCGGTCTTCGCGATCGCGACGATGCCGTCGCCACCATTGAAGAACACCACCGCCCGCACGGGTCCGGTGAGTCCGGTCGCGAGGAGCTCGACAAGCGGCGTCGCTGGCGCGGGATCGATCAGCGTCATCGTGCGGGCATCGACGAGCAGGATGCCGCCGCCGAGCGGAATGGCGAGCGTGTTGCCATCTGCCGACAAGCCCGGGCGAGCAAATCCCTTGACGTCCGAGTACGGCAGCTTGAGCCGACCCGTGACATGCAGGCCTTCGTCGATGCGCACGAGCTCGGCCTCACCCGCGTCACGGCGACCCGCGCGCTTGACCAGCGCGATCATCTCGGCGCCCGTCGTGGTCAGGCTCTGGATGTTTGCCTTTTCGCCGAGGCCGATCGCCGCCGACGCGACGCGCATCTGGGTGACGAGGTCGAAGCGCTCGATCACTCCGTGGGTCGTGGGCTGATCGAGGTAGCGCCCACCGACGAGGATGCCTGGGCGAACTCGGCCACCGAGACGATCGTTCGGACCCCGACCCGTCATCGTGAGCGACGGCAACAGCTTCCCCGACCCGAGATCGATCAGCGTCGCGAGGTGACTCCGCGGGTTCGCTTGCATCGTGACGTGATGGGCGAACGTCACGGCGAGCGTCGTCGGCGGACCGGCAACGACTCCATTGAAGATCAGACTCTTCGTCACGGTCGCACCGGGCGCGAGCATCTCGGGTCCGAACGAGCGGAACGGGAAGCTGTCTGCCGTGCCGTCGGAGTTGCCGAACGCGCCGTTCGTCGTGGCCGTGACCTCGACCTTCGGGTTCTGGAAGAACCGCTTCGTGTTGTTCTTGATCGAGAGATTGACCGTGAGCGTCGTGCCCGCAAGTGTCGCGGTCGAACCGGACAGGTCGAGGTTCGCCGGCGACGTGGTCACCGCCAGCGACGAGGTGTGCGTGAGCACGGCAGTCAGCGAGCCGAGCGGGACCTCGGTCGACGCCGAGACCGGTGCACTGTAGTTGCCGAGATCGTCGACGGTCCAGGCGACATACCGGACCGGTCCGGGCAGCTGGCCGGCGTCATCGAACTGCGTGCCAGTACTGACACTCGAGACCTGCAAGGACGCTGATAGTGCGGTGGGCACCGCGACGATCTGACCTGCGGTCGGCGCCACGTCCACGACGTCACCCACGCGCGCGATCACCGTTCCGACATAGTCGGCGTCCGTCGGGTTCGTCCATGTCACGCTCGCGGTCGTTCCGTTCATGACGACCGCCATCCCGCGGACCGGCGCCGGCGGCGTGGAATCCGAGTCGAACACGATCGACGCTGTCGGTTCGACGTTGCCCGCGCGGTCGACCGCAGAAACCTTGAGCATCGAGCCCTGCGTGATTCCCAGGATCGTCACGGGGCTGGTCTCACCACCGGTGGCAGTCACCTCCGGCGCCGAGCCATCCGTCGTGTAGAAGATCTTCGCCGGCTCGTCGGTCGTCAGCGTGACGATGTCCGGCAGCGGAGCGCGCGTCCGACCGCCGGATGGCGACACTGTGGTGACCGGTGGCGTCTTGTCGTCGGGGTCGAAGCCGACGCAGTTGTCGCCCATCGCGAAGGTGCCCTCACCGCATTGAACGCCGCCGCAGCTCGCGGTGGGAAGGAGTCCTCCGAGGATAACCAGGAGGGATCCGAGGTTGCGCAGCATGATCAAAATGGACTCCGACCGAGCCAGTGCCCTCTGCGGTTGGTGAACCCGAGGAAGGCGGCCTCCTCGGTGGTCCCGGTCGGGTCGAAGCGCTTCACGGCGGTGCTGGAGTCCGCGTAGAGTTTTCCGTCGAACACCTCGAGCAGCCTGCCGGCCGCGACTGTGGTCGGGACGAGGAACGTCGCCCTCGTGGTCAGATCGATGCTGGCGAGGTCGGTCCGGCGTCCGACCCACAGGAGGTTGCTGGTCGCGAACGCCGCACGCAGCACCTTGCCGTTCATGCCGGGCGAGGGATACGAGGCCGTGCGCGTCATGCCGTCGGCCGTGTAGAAGGCGATCTGTTCGCCGACCACGACGATCGAGGGGGCCGCCTCGATCGAGACCGGGGCGAACAGCGCGACCTGCGGGCGGAACTCGGTGATGATCCGGCGCTTGATCGCGAACGTCCCCAGGTCGACGAGGATCACGCCTTGCGA
>JAYUYE010000385.1:0-1718 GCA_043752985.1 Myxococcales bacterium | reverse complement strand
ATTGACGTGGTCCTGCGGCGGACGCAGGAGGCGCGCGATCGCTTCATCGCCGAGCACGCATCCCACGTGCTGTCTCCGGCGGAGCGAGTGCGCGCGCTGTCGCTGATGGAGATGACCCGCCACGCGATGCTCATGTACACGAGCTGCGGCTGGTTCTTCGACGACCTGTCGGGGATCGAGACCGTGCAGTGCATGCAGTACGCCGCGCGTGTCGCGGAGCTGGTCAAGGATGTCACGGGAACAACCGTCGAGCTCGAGCTCATCGATCGGCTCGCGCTCGCGCGCTCGAACGTCGTTGATGAAGGCGATGGTCGTCGGGTCTGGGCGCAGCGCGTGCGTCCGGCGCAGATCGATCCCGAGAAGGTCTGTGCCCATGTCGCCGTGCACACGCTCGTCGAGCCCGATGCCGCGAAGAGCGTTGATGTGTACGGCTATCACGTCGACTTCCTCGACCGAACCGAGCTGCGCAGCGGCCGTGCGCGCATGGTCGCGGGTACCGTGCGCGTGCGCAGTCAGCTGACGGAAGCGGTGACCTCGCTGTGCTTCGCAGGGCTCCACCTCGGCGAGCAGCACGTCACTGGTGGCGTGCGGCCACCCCCGGACGCGCCCGCGTGGAGGTTGGTCATCGAAGAGCTGACGAATGCGCTGAAGACTGCGGACGTGTTCGCCGCGCAGCGCGCGATCGATCGGCACTTCCCGGGCGCGCAGCTGTCGCTATCTGCGCTGCTTCCCGGCAGCCGCGAGCGCGTGCTCGGCGCCGTGCTCGGTGATGCGATCACGCAAGCCGAGGATCAGATCGCGAGCGCCTACGACGCGCACGCCCCGCTGATCCGCTGGCTCGTCGTGCACGATCTGCCGGTCCCTGCGGTCTTGCACACGAGCGCAGAGGCGACCGTGCGACGGCGCGTGCTCACGAACTTGCGTGCCGACGGCGCGAGCTTCGGCCAGCTCCGTGATCAGCTCGAGGAGGCGGCCGAGGTGAAGGTCAGCCTCGACACACCCGAGATCGCGCTCGCCGCGAGCGAGGGACTGCGCCGGCTGATCGACAGTGTTGCGGCGGCGACCGGTGAGCTCGATCCGAACGCGCTCGACATCATCGCGCGCGCCGCGGAGGTTGCCGCGCGGATGCGCAGCCCGGTCGACCTGTGGTTCGCTCAGAACGCGAGCTTCCGCCTTCTCGGTCGGCTTCCCGCGCTTCATCAACTGGCGTCGAGTGGTGACGCGCGAGCGGCACAGACGATCGCGAATCTGACGCGACTCGCCAGCGCGCTCCGACTCGCTGTTCCGAGCTAGCGGTCGGCGTCAGGGAACGCGGCGCTTGAGATTCGGGTGCGTCCGCTCGCGGGGCACCGCCGTCGGCCTGGTGGCGTCGGCGGCTTCGGCTTCGGCCTTCGCGATGGCAGCCTCGATCGACGCCGGGTCGACCTCCATGGTCTGCGAGCTCCTGGCAGCCTCGGCCAGGAGGGCCATCGTCATCGGGTCGTGGACGGTGGAGGTCCGCGAGGCTACCAGGACGGCTTCGGCTTCGGCCTCGGTCGCGGGGATGGCGCCGGCGTGCCAGGTTCCCCCCGCCGCCTTCGTGATCGCAGCGAGCTTGTCGGTGTCGAACCGCTGCGTCGCACGCGAATGTTTTCTGTCATCCCCCTCACTCATCGCTCGATGACAGTAACAAGCCCCTCCTCGCATCCGGATCGAAAAGCGCCGCTTGTTGAGATCTG
>JAYUYE010000384.1:0-1720 GCA_043752985.1 Myxococcales bacterium | reverse complement strand
TGCTGTCGGCGGCGATGCTGCTCGATCACATCGACCAAGGCGAGGCAGCGACCCGGCTGCGCACCGGCGTGTGGGCTGCGCTGGCGAACCCCGAGTCGCGGACCGGCGACCTTGGCGGCAAGGGCAACACTGCGACGTATACCGATGCCGTGATCCGCGCGATGGGCTGAGCGTCCGAACCGACGAGAGCCCGCGCGATGCGGGCCCGGAACGCAGCAGGTGTGCGGTCTACAGGTCGACGGCGTCGATCTGCATGAAGCGCTGGTAGAAGCGCTCGATCGCACCGATCGGCGCGTAGCCGAGAGCGGCAGCGGCCTCACCGAGGCGAACGCCCGGCAGGCGATCCTGCATCTGGAGCGAGCGGAACAGCTGGAAGCGGTCGAGGACTCCCTGGTCGACAAGGTACTCGCCGAACGAGATCTCCATGAGCCCGTCCTCGAGCACATCGACGCCATTGGCCGAGTACTCGAAGTAGTGGCGCAGGTCCTTCTCGTTCCTGGCGTTGCCGTATCCGGCGGCGATGAAAGATGTCATCTGCATGTCTTCGGTCCTCTCGTGTTCGTGGAGCATGCGATGTGCCATGTCGGTTGGCCGGACCATGCCGATCCGGCGACATGAGATCGAGGCCTTGGCCCTACAAAATCTTGACCGCGGTGATGTGTCGAGCTGGCGGCAACTCGAGTAGCCGGCTAGTGATGGGGATGCGCATCTTGATCATGATCGCGGTGCTGGGAGCCGGTTGTCGGGGGGATGGGCGGAGTCCAGACCGTGGGTCGCCTCCGCCCGCCACCCCCACGCCAGCGTCGCCGGGGGCGTCCGCGCCCGCGGGTTCACCGCCCGGGACCGACGCGCTGGTCGCCGTGCCCGCCGAGATTGCGGCGAAGGTCGAGCTCCAGGAGGTGGTGACCGGACTCAAGCGGCCGGTGCTCTTCGTCGTCGCGCCGGGCGATCCGCGCAAGCGGTGGTTCATCCTCGAACAGCACCTCGGTCAGGTGCGGATCGTCGAGAACGGCCAGCTCAAGAGCAAGCCATTCCTGACCGTGACCGATCTGTCCAAGGGCAACGAGCAGGGTCTGCTCGGGCTCGCGTTCCATCCCAAATTCGCGACGAACGGAAAGCTCTACATCAACTACACCGGTGCGGACGACCACACGCGAATCGTCGAGTACCAGGTCTCGGCGGCGAACCCGGACGAGGTCGACACCAAGACGCGCCGCGAGCTGCTCAAGATCGAGCAGCCGTACTCGAACCACAACGGCGGCCACGTCGCATTCGCCCCTGACGGCAAGCTGTGGGCAGGAATGGGCGACGGCGGCTCGGCGGGCGATCCGGAGGAGAACGGACAGAACCCCAAGGCGCTGCTCGGCAAGATGCTGCGGCTCGATGTCGACGCCAAAGATCCCGTACCCGAGCGCGTGCATATCGGGGTGCGCAACCCGTGGCGGTTCTCGTTCGATGCAAAGACCGGCGACCTGATGATCGCCGACGTCGGCCAGAACCTGTGGGAGTACGTGTTCGCGGTCGGTGGTACGGACAGCTCGAACCGGAACTTCGGTTGGAACGTCGCCGAGGGGAGTCACTGCTTCCGCACGAAGACGTGCGACAAGAGCCGGTTCACGCCGCCCGTCATCGAGTACCCGCACGAGGAGGGATGTTCGATCACTGGCGGCTTCACCTATCGCGGCAAGGCGCTGCCGATGCTCGACGGCCGGTACTTCTA
>JAYUYE010000383.1:0-4594 GCA_043752985.1 Myxococcales bacterium | reverse complement strand
AGTCGTGGATCACGCCCATGGAGACCAGGCGAATGTAGACGTCGGTCACCATCACCCAGATGAGGCTCATCCAGGCGAACTGCATGTGGCGCGCGTTGAACCAGCTCGCCTTCTTGAACGCGCTGCCGGCGATCGTCGCCTTGCCACAGTCCGTCATGCAGTCCTTGCGGCCACCGATCAGGTGGCGGAACGAGTGACAGCCGAACGTGTAGCTCGCGATCAGGATGACGTTGATCGTGATGATGATGCTGCCGACGCCGATGCCGAGCCTGCCGTGCTTCGAGAACGAGATGATCGCGTCCCAGCCGAGGAGCAGGATGAAGATCAGCGCGAAGTACATCGCGAACCGGTGAAGGTTCTGGAACAGAAGCAGCGCGGTCTCGCCGCGGTACCTGCGCTTGCCGGCGAGCGGACCGACCGCGCAGCCCGGAGGCGAGCCCGCGAACGACCGGTAGTACGCCTTGCGGTAATAGTAGCAAGTGAACCGGAAGCTGCCAGGGAACACGAGGATGAGGATCGCCGGCGACATCGGCATGATGTTCGCCAGGAAGCCAGTCCGCGGCCAGAAGTCCGGGAAGTACCCGAACCACGCGTGCGAGAGCGGCGCGGTCCCCGGGAACATCCCTTCCGGTGTCGTGAAGAGCACCGGGGAGTAGAACGGGGAGATGTACGGGTCCGCGAAGTAATGCTTACCCTGGAGAGCTGCCCAGGTCGTGTAGACGATGAACGTCAGGAACACGATCAGGGTGATCAGCGGACCACCCTTCCAGCTATCGGTTCGGTTTGTCTTCCCGAACCCTTCCGCGTGCCCACCGATCACAGGCAGGTGTGTGGCCATGTCGTGGAGGACTATAGGGAACCGACCCTACCCCCGCAAGGAGGCGCGACGACTCACCGCGCCCCGGTGGCGACGATTCGCCGCGGGACGACGCGTCGATTCAGGCTGCGATTCACGCCAACCGAGACCCACCAGAGCTGCAACTCGCGCACGCCTAACGCTCCAGGCCGCGCGGTCCTCCGACGGAGCCGCGCGCATCTGTGCGACAGTGGTGTGTTCGAGGACGCCGCGTGACCGCCCTGCTCATCGTGACCCTCGACGGGACCTCACTCGCGCTGCCTGCCAGCGAGGTCACCGAGGTCATTCGCGCGGTCGCCATCACGCCGGTCCCCGGCTGTCCCGCCGCCGTGGAGGGCGTCGTGAACGTGCGAGGCGCGCTGCTTCCCGTTTACGAGCTGCGACGTCGCTTCGGGCTAGCTCCGCGTGCGGTTCATCCCGACGATCACTTCGTGGTGGCGACGGTCGCGCCGCGCGGATCGGTGGTTGTACGAGTCAGTCGCGCAGACGAGCTGCGGGAGATCGACCCAGCGCTCGTGGCTGCCGCGACGACCTCGGCGGATCCGCTGATTCGCGGTCTCGCGCGGCTGCCCGACGGTCTGTCGATCATCTGCGATCTGGCCGCGTTTCTGACCGACCTCGAGGCGGATCAGACGACGCGTGCGATCACCGCCTATCGCGAGACGACGTGAGCGTCCCCGCGCCGTCCCAGATCACCGCCGTGCTCGAGCTCATCGCCCAGAGAAGCGGGCTGGTGTTCCCGAATATTCGGGGCGTCGCCGCGGTCCAGACGATCGGCGAGTTCATGAAGGAGCGCAGCCTGCGCACCGGCCACGAGCTGCTCCACAGCGAGCAACTGCCAGCGCTGCTCGAGCGGCTCGTGGTGCACGAGAGCTTCTTCGATCGAGACCTCGAGCAGCTGTCGTTCATCGACGAGGTCGTCGTGCCCGAGCTCGTGGGGAAAGCAGCTGGCAAGCTGCGGGTCTGGAGCGCGGGCTGTGCCGGCGGTGAGGAGCCTTACTCGGTCGCGTTCATGCTCGCGAAGCGAGGGCTGTTCGACTCGGCGACCGTGCTCGGGACCGACCTCTCGGAGCCCGCTCTGGCGCGCGCTCGACGAGGGCTGTATCGCGCGTGGTCGACGCGACTCGGGCCGAGCACGCCCGCGGCGAGGTATCTCGAGACCACCAACGCCGAATTTCGGGTTCCGTCCCGGTTCGTCAACGCCGTCGCCTTCAAGCGGTTGAACCTCGTCGAGGATCCGTATCCCTCCGGCCAGCACCTGATCCTCTGCCGCAACGTTCTGATCTACTTCGACCCGCGATCGATCGGGATCGTGGCGAACAAGCTGGCCGCCGCGCTCGACCGCGACGGCTGGCTCGCCGTCGGACCGTCGGATCCTCGGCTCGACGAGGTTGCGCCGCTGGACCTCGTCCTCGACGACCGCGGCATGTTCTATCGTCCGCGCAAGGAGGCCCCACGCGCTGCCGTTGCGTGGACGGTGCTTCCCACCGCGGCACCGGTCGTGGTTCCGGTCGTGGTTCCGGTCGTGGTTCCGGAGGTCCGGCCCGCGCCTGTCGCAGCGAAGGTCGACGCCGGCGACGTCATGGAGATCCGGCGACTCGCGGATCTCGGCGATACGACCCGGGCGCAGACGCGTCTCGCCGCCGCTCTCGTCGCACGTCCGCTCGACGCCGAGCTGTATTTTCTCCAGGCGGTGCTGCAGGCCGAACGTGACACAGCGGCGGCGCTGGCCTCGTTGACGAGGTGCAGCTACCTCGACCCGACGCAGGCGGCCGCGCACCTGCTCGCCGCGTCACTCTGGCGAGGGCTCGGTCGGCGTCCCGAGGCGCGGCAAGCGTACCGGGCCACGCTCGGCCTCCTGGACAAGCTGCCCGCAGCCGAGATCGTGCCGTGGATCGGCGAGACCGCCGGATCGTTGACCACCGTCTGCCGTCACGCCGTGGAGAGCCTCGATGAAACCTGATGACGTCCTGATCAGGCGAGCACGCGCGCTCGCGCAGATCCCGGCGCAGCTCGAGGCGACATCGCGGGCGCGTGCACTCGTCGCCACCATCGGACCGCAGCACTACGGCTTCGCCATCGAGCAGGTGATCCGGGTGCGGCCGATCGGTCGATGTACGCCCCTCCCGAACGCGCCGCCCCGGGTCGTCGGCGTCGCGAAGCTCGAGGGCAAGATCATGGCGGTGTTCGGCGGGCGCTCGTGGCGAGGCTTGCCGGAGGAGGTGCGCGGAGACACGCCCGTGGTGGTGCTGGGAACCCACGAGGCACCGCTCGCGCTGCTGGTCGACTCCGTCGTCGACACCATCGACGTCCCCGACGCGCTTCCCGACCTGCGCGGCTCCGGTGAGCCGTGGCTCCGTGCAATTGTCCACGGCGTCTTGGTCGTCGATGTCTCACGACTGATCGAGCTTGTGTCCGACCGAGGAGTACGATGACGATTGCAAAGAAGATCACGCTTGGATTCGCGACACCGATGGTGTTGCTGATCGTGGTTGGCCTCCTCGCGCGTTCGATCTCCGACCGCCAGACGCAGACCACCGGCTGGGTCGAGCACAGCCAGGAAGTGACGTTGAACCTGCAGCGGCTGCTCACGCGGGTCGTCGACGCCGAGACCGGCGCGCGCGCGTTTTTTCTGCTCGGCGACGACCTGTTTCTCGACTCGTATCGGACGGCGCAGGCGGACACGGATCATCTGATCTCGACCCTCGAAATACTGACGGTCGACAACCCGGAGCAACACGCTCGCGCCGAGGCTCTCGGTCCCGCGGTGGCGACGCGTTTCGACCGGATGACGGAGAGCATCGGGCAGCGTCGAGTAGCGGCGTTCGATGACACCACGGGACGCAGGGCGATCATCGCGGGCAAGCAGGCCATGGACAACTTGCGGGCAAAGATCGGCGCGATGTTCGACGCCGAGACGACGCTCCTCGCCAACCGAAAAACGGAAGCGGACGAGACCTCGCGGTCGGCGAGCGTGGTCCTCGTCGTCGCGCTCTTGCTCGGCGTCATCGTCTCGTTGATCTCGAGCGCGCTGATCGCTCGGTCGATCTTGCGCCCGCTCGGTAGAGTCCTGACCGGCGTCAACGAAGTCGCACGTGGGAACCTCACGCACCGGATTGGCTCGCTCGGCCGCGACGAGCTCGGCCAGCTCGGCGTCGCATTCGACGAGATGGCCGCACGCCGCACGCAAGCCGAGACCGAGGCATCCGAGCGCGTGGAGCAGCGCACGAAGGTGCTGGCGCGGGTGGCGGAGATCGCGACTCGACTCGCCGCGTCGGCCGAGGAGCTCGCGGCGACCACGGCGGGGCAGGCCGCGGGTGCTCAACAGCAGTCCGCTGCGGTGGCGGAGACCACGTCGATCGTCGAGGAGGTCGTGCAGACTTCCGCCCAGGCAGCCGAGCGTGCGCAGGCAATCGCGCAGGGAGCGCGCGACGCAGCGGTCGCCGGGCAAGCGGGCCAGGACTCACTCGTCGCCGCGACCACCACGATGGAGACGGCGCGCAAGCAAGCAACCCGGGTGGCGGAGTCGATCCTCTCCCTCGCGGAGCATGCTCAGTCGATCGAGGAGATCATCGCTACCGTCGACGACATCGCAGAGCAGTCGAACATGCTCGCGCTCAACGCTGCGATCGAGGCCTCGCGAGCCGGTGAGTACGGACGCGGCTTCGGTGTCGTCGCGGTCGAGATGAAGGCGCTCGCGGATGCGTCGAAGACCGCGACCCAGCGGGTCCGGCGGAT
>JAYUYE010000382.1:0-1723 GCA_043752985.1 Myxococcales bacterium | reverse complement strand
CCTTCGGCTTCTCCGAGCGCAGCGGCAGCTGGGAGATCATGAGCCGCGAGTTCAAGAAGGTGAAGGATCAGATGCTGCGCATGCTGACCAACCGTGGTCAGCCGGTGATCGTCGTGGAAGACGGCAACTTCGAGAACAAGAGCGAGCTGCTGCTGCGCCACATTCACGAGGGCATCGACCTCGATGCGGGGCAGGCGCGCGACACGCTGCGCAACGCGAGCCGCGTGTGGACGCGCCCCGTGAACCTGCTGACCAAGGTCGAAGGCAAGGGCAAGCTCTTGCGCTGCGAGGACACAAACCTCAGTGAGCGGAGCGCGGAGTACACCTGATGAAGCTCTGGGCGTGGGGGCAGAGCGATCCGGGTCGCAAGCGTGAGCGCAACGAGGACAGCTATCTCGTCGATCCCGAAACCGGAGTGATGGCCGTCGCCGACGGCATGGGTGGACACCAAGGCGGCGCGACGGCGAGCCGGATGGCCGTCGAGTACCTCGGCCGCGAGCTCGGCGAAGCCCGCGGCAACTTCGAGAAGGCGCTGATCGCGCAGATCCAGGCGAGCGCGCGCGTCACCGAAGAGATGCAAGCGGTCGACGTGCCGAGCGACGACGTGTTGCCCACCTCGCCGCGCCAGCTCGCGGAGATCGCGCGCACGCCGCCTTTCGGCCACGAGCCCACGCTGCCGGCCGGCGCGGTGCATGCGTTCTCGCCGGCCCTCGAGCTGATGCGCGGTGTGGTGCGGCGCGCGAGCTCGGCGATCTTCGAGGCCGCGTGGGCCAAGCCCGAGCTTCGCGGCATGGGCACCACGCTCACCGCCATGCTGGTCCACGGCGGCCGCGCGCACGTCGTCCACGCCGGGGATTCGCGCTGTTACATGTTCCGCGACGGCCAGCTCCGGCAGCTCACCGACGATCATTCGTGGATCGCCGAGCAGCTACGCACGGGCTCGATCAGCGAGGCCGAGGCGAAGAGCAGCAAGTTCCGCCACGTGATCACGAAGTCGATCGGCTTCGAGCGCGACATCGAGGCCGACACCAAGAGCGTGCCCGTCTCGGCGGGGGACTGCTTCCTGCTGTGCTCCGACGGGATGTCCAACTACGTGGAGCACGGTGAGCTCGAGCGGATCATCGCGATGACCTGGTACCGCAAGCTGCCCGCCACGCTGATCGAGCTGGCGAACAGCCGCGGCGGGGACGACAACATCACCGTGGTCGTCGGGCTCGTCGCGAATGCGCCGCCTGGCCCCTGAACCCCTGATAGCTTGCCGGGAATTCGCTCGAACCCTGGCTCTTCGCCGACGCAGTTTCCGAGCTCCTTCGGCAGGATCTCGGCGGTGACGTCGAGCTTCTCGAGGACCACCCGCTCTTCGATCGAAGTCGTAGTCGCCTTGTTGGGCTCATGGATCCGCGCCACGTAGATCTACTCGTTCGCCTGGCTGGCGAAGTGATGTGTAGACGCAAAGCGTCGCGTCCGCGACATCGGCGCACAGCACGTCGCGAGCGCTGCTGTCGCGACCGACGCGGGCCGACCGTAGATCGTCAAGAGGCCTATCGACGTCCTTGCCGGCGAAGATCGAGTCGTGCAACCTGAAAATGCGGATGGTGCTCGAAGCGATACGTCGGCCTGCCGTTGCGTCGGCCGACGGCTGCGCCTCGGGTGCGTGCCGCCTGCGAACCCGAAGTTCCCGGCGCTGCCGAGTCCAAGTGCTGAGTGACGAGGTTGTTGGGGA
>JAYUYE010000381.1:0-1724 GCA_043752985.1 Myxococcales bacterium | reverse complement strand
TGCTCGCGACGTGGCGTCGTGGTCCGCGCTTGGGCTCGCCGACGCGCTCGACGGCGGCGTGACGACCGCCCACTACACCGTCGAGATGCGCGCGCCGGTCCGTGAGCGCGGCCAGCGCATCCGCGGGCTCGGCTCCTTCGCCGACGCGCAGCAGCTCGATCTGGCAGGTGTGCGATGAAGACCACGCCCGAGGTCGAGGCCGAGATTGTGCGCCTGCACTACGCCGAGCACTGGCCCGTCGGCACCATCGCGACCCAGCTTGAGGTTCACTCCGACGTCGTTCGGCGCGTGCTCGGGCTGGGCGAGCCGCGCGCACCCTCGCAGATGCGGCCACGCATCATCGACCCGTACCGGGCGTTCATCGACGACACGCTCGACCGCTATCCCAAGCTCCTCGCGACGCGGCTCTACGACATGGTTCGCGAGCGCGGCTATCGCGGCGCCGTGCGCACGCTGCGCGAGTACGTCGCGTTGGTGAGGCCGCGTCCCAAGCGCGAGGCCTACCTCGTCACCGAGACGCTGTCCGGTGAGCAGGCGCAGGTGGACTGGGCCTACGTCGGCAAGGTCGCCGTCCCCGGCGGCGAGCGCGGGCTCTGGGTGTTCGTCATGGTGCTCGCCCACTCGCGCGCGATGTGGGGCGAGTTCGTCATCGACCTGACCGTCCACTCGCTGTGCCGCTCGCTCGTCCGCGGCGCCGCCGCGCTCGGCGGCGCACCCCGGCAGTGGTTGTTCGACAATCCCAAGATCGTCGTCCTCGAGCGTGTCGGCACCGCCGTCCGCTTCCATCCGACCCTGCTCGCGCTGTGCGCCGCGATGCGCGTCGAGCCCAAGCTCTGCGCCGTGCGCAAGCCGCAGCACAAGGGCAAGGTCGAGCGCGCGATCCGCTACCTTCGTGATCGGTTCCTCGCCGGCCGCGTCATCCACGGCATCGACGATGGCAATCGCGCGCTCACCACGTTCATCGACGAGATCGCGCACGTCCGGCCGCACCCGACGATCGCGCAGCGCTCCGTCGGAGAAGTGTTCACCGCTGCGTAATTCACTGATCGCGATCACCGAAACCGGCGCATCGTGATCGCCGAAACCGGACGATGGCGATCGCGGGAGCGATGGGGACGGTGATCGTGGGTTACTTCTCGGTTTCCGCCTCCTCGCCCTTGCGCTTGGATGGTCCCTTTAACACGAGCTTGTGGGCGTTGTGGATCAGGCGGTCGCAGATCGCGTCCGCGTGCGTCGGGTCGGCGATGTGTTTGTGCCACTTATCTGGCGGCACTTGGCTCGTCACGATCGTCGAGCGGGTGCCGTAGCGATCCTCGAGGACCTCGAGGAGGTCACGCCTCTCCGTGTCGGTGACGGGTGCCATCGCCCAGTCGTCGAGTACGAGCACGTCAGCGCGGGCGAAGCGCGTCAGTAGCCGGGCGTAGGTTCCGTCGGCGCGAGCGAGCGCGAGCTCCGAGAAGAGCCGCGAGGCGCGACGGTAGATGGCGCGGTGGCCCTTCCGGCACGCTTGCTGTGCGAGTGCACATGCGAGGTACGTCTTGCCGGTTCCGGTCATGCCGCTGATCAGCACGTTCTGGTGCTCGGCGACCCAGCGGCACGAGGCGAGCTGGCGGATCTGGGCGCGATCGATCTCGCGCTTGGCTGCGTACTCGATGTCTTCGATGCACGCGCTGCCGAGCTTGAGCTTGGCCTCGCGCAGCGAGCGGCCCAGGCGCTTGTTCTCG
>JAYUYE010000380.1:0-1727 GCA_043752985.1 Myxococcales bacterium | reverse complement strand
GAGTGCTCGCGCACGATTCGCGCGGCCGACGTCGAGCCCGAGTGCTCGATCAACGCCACGCATCAGCTCGACCGGGTCAGCGCACCAAGCGATCAGCGCGCGCCCTGACGATCACTTGAGCGCGACGCCAACGAGCATCGACGGCGCCTTCGCGTCCTTCTTCCACGCTGCGATCACGACATCCTCGGTAACCTTCACCGTCAGTCCGGGGGGCAGTCCGGTTGCGTACCGCGCCTTGACCGTCACCGGCGGTGGCGTCATGTCGATGACGACCTTCTTGTAGTTGAGGCAGGTCGACTCGTACACGAGGGTGCCATCCCGCTGGATCTGGGTGATGTGGCTGGTACGGGCGTAGCGCGTGCAAGACCAGCCGGGTTCTGTCTTCTTCACGTATTCGATGCGGACGGTCTCGCCCTCGCGCGTGAGCTTGGCGATCACGGCCGGGGTGGCGCGGGTTCCGCGACCATCGAACACGGTGCGCGTCACGGACGGGTACTCGATCTTGTCGCTGCCGGTATCGAGCTCGAGTCCGGCGAGCAGGATCGCGGTGTACGTCGCCGAGCGCGGGCCGCGATGGCCGGGCCAGCGCTGCATCGCGTCACCGAGCGCACGCGCGACGGCATCGGGTTTGTTATCGTTGCCGAGGTTGTCACCGAGGCCGCGCGAGATCGCCAGCACTACGTCGCCGATGCGTTCGGGGCCAAGCTCAGTGAGCTCGGACGCCTCGCGTACATCGAGGCCTGCCTCGCAACGAACGACGCGACGGTCGTGTCAGTCGCGCGCAGGCAAGAGAACGGCGAGAACCGGACCGACACAGAACAGATACCTGGACATGAACGCAGCCTCCAAAGGGTTGAAAGCTGCCTATCGAGCAGGCCTGTCGCGCGGTTGCGCGATCGCGAAAAAATCGTCGCAAGTGCACGACATGTAGGGCTATATCTCGGCCATGACGACGACCGAAGGCTCCCGCGGCTTCTACCTGCTCGCCAGTGTGTTGGCCGGCGCCGCCCTCGGCCTCGTCGCGTACCGGTTCGGCGTGCTGCCGTTCGCGTGGAAGGCGAAAGGGAGCTTCCTGTTTCCGGCGCTCGCGGCCGGGCTCGGCGTCGCCGCGCGCTCCGTGATCAAGGACCGCGAAGGGCGGCCCGCGCTGCCGCTGCTCCTGATCGGCGGACTGCTCGGAGCAACCGCCGCGTTCGGCGCTGCGTACCTCGCCGTGCCACCGCTCTCGCATGCGCGGATGACATCGCACGAGCTGCCCGGCTTCACGATCGGGCTGCCGTCGGGTGAGACGTCGGAGCAGAAGTTCTTCGAGTACGACGTTGGCAAGATCATGGTGAAGAACCTCGCCGGGCAGGGCGGAGTGATCGCGGTGAGCTGGGAAGGCGGCGAGCCATCGCGTGAGGGTCTCGAGCTGGCCGCGAAGGCGATTGGCCCCGCGATGGGCTCCAAGGGCACTCCGACCGTGACGACGATGAGCGGCCCGCGCGGCACCGCCGTCGACACCGTTGTTGTCGATAGCGACAAGAGCCCGTTCCGGATGTCGTTTCTTCCGTGCGGCACGCGGCGCGTGGTGGTGGCGACGATGGCCGGCTCCGACACCGAGGCGGTGCACGGCCGCGTGTTGCCGACGTTCGTGTGCAAGCCGGATCCCGAGCGGGAGACGATCACGAAGGGCGTGGTACCGATCGTTGCCGAGCTGCCCGGCTGGTTTGCCACCGAGCGCGACG
>JAYUYE010000379.1:0-10897 GCA_043752985.1 Myxococcales bacterium | reverse complement strand
GACAAGCGCGATCTCCGCGAGGTGTTCCTCGCCCTATTCCCCGACGGGCTCTCGTTCACGCCGGCACGATCGACCGATGGCACGCGAGCCATCTGGCGGATCGAAGGTGCCGCGAGTTTCAGTAGCTTGGTGGAGGATGGGACCCTCCCGAATGCGTTGCGACCCCGACGGGATTCGAACCCGTGTTACCTGCGTGAAAGGCGGGTGTCCTAGGCCTCTGGACGACGGGGTCAGTTACTAGTTTTCGAGTGCGTTCTTGGTGAGAGGAAGAGTGAGCCCAGATGGTTTCGAACCATCGACCCTCGGCTTAAAAGGCCGGTGCTCTACCACTGAGCTATGGGCCCTCGGGTGCGGGAATCTGCCGGATGAGTAGCAGATTTGCAAGGTCAGGCCATGCAGGTCCGACCACATAGAGGTCTTTAGAAGATAGTCGGGGTGAGGCGCAGGGCGCAATTGATTCCTTGAACGTGGGTCGGTAACGTAGCTTTCAGCACATGGATAAGCGGGAAGCAGTTCGGGTCCCGGTCCGGGTCAAGGCCCGTTGCCGCTGCCACGGAGTCGTCATCGACGGCTTTGTCGAGGACCTGTCCCGAAGCGGTATGTTCCTGCGATCGCCCGAGATGATCGCCTCCGGGTCGTCGGCTGAGATCGACCTCGACGTCCCAGGCGAGGAGCCGCTGCGCCTCGAAGCGGAGGTCGTTCGGATCGAGCACACCGACGAGCGCGAGGGGATGGCGTTCAAGTTTGTCGATCCCGCCGCCAATGGACGCGGCATCGCGAACTTGCTGATGCGCCAGCACGCGACCACGTCGCGATAGCGCTTTTCCCTGGCGAATCGAAGCCTTGCGGTCTTGATCGCAAGGGTGCCCTGGCTATGATGCTCCGTCGCTTCCCTTGCTCTCGCCCGTGTCTGATCCGTCGACTCCTGGCCCTGGTGGCGCCCCGCGTGGCAAGCGAGCCACCCGGCAGACGCTGCTCGCGCGCCGCGATCGGCTGACGCCCGGGGCCCGCGACGCGGCCAGCCGGCAGATCGCCGAACGGGCGAACGCCCTGCTCGCTGCCAAGCTGCCCGTCGGCAGCGTGATCGCGCTGTACGCGGCCAAGGGGACCGAGGTCGAGACGCTCGAGATTGACGGGCATGGCATGCGCGTGGCGTATCCCCGGATCATGTCCGGGGATCGGCGGCTCGCGTTTCACGAGGTGTCGCGCACGGATCTGGTCGCGGCGCGGTTCGGCCTGCGCGAGCCTCGGATCGAGACCGCGATGATCCCGCTCGAGCAGATCTCCGCATTCGTGATCCCGGGGATCGCGTTTGATCGGGCGGGGGGGCGGGTCGGCTGGGGGCGTGGTCACTACGACGCGACGCTCGAGGGCGTGCCGGCGGCGCTCCGGATCGGGCTGGCGTTCGAGTGCCAGCTCGTCGATCACATCGCGCGCGAGGCGCACGATATCCCCGTCAATTACATCATCACCGAGGCAGCGACCTACGCGGTCGGGTGAGCCATGGACGCTATCTATATTCTCGCGGGTGTCGCACTCGGCCTCGTCGCCGGCATGATGGTAGGCACCCGACTCGGCCGCGCCCGCGGTGACGGCTCGGCAGCTCGCGAAGCCGCCGAGGAAGAGGCGAAGAAGATCCGGTCGGCTGCCACGGCCGACATCGATGCCATCAAGCAGGCCGCCGAGGTCGACGGCAAGGAAGCCGCGCGCAAGCACAAGGCGGATCTTGACGAGGAGCTTCGCGGTCGGCGCACCGAGCTGCAGAAGCGCGAAGAGGGGTTGGCGGCGAAGGAGCGCGAGGTCGAGAAGACCCGGCGCGAGGCGGAGCGGCGCGCGAGCGAGCTCGAGAAAAAAGAGAAGTCCGTCGACGGCAAGATCAAGCAGGCAGATGCCGCCGTCGAGAGGGCAGAGTCGGCGCAGACCGAGGCCCGCAAGAAGCTCGAACAGATCGCCGCACTGACCGAAGAGCAGGCGCGCAAGAAGCTCGAGGACGAGGTCAAGGCGCAGGCCTACGCGTCCGCCGCCGTCGAGATCAAGCGGATCGAGGACGATGCCCATAAGGAAGCGACCGCGCGCGCCAAGACGATCGTCGCCACGGCGATTCAGCGGTTCGCGAGCGAGTTCGTCCACGAGCGCACCGTCGCCGTGATCCCGCTGCCGAGCGATGACCTCAAGGGCCGGTTGATCGGCCGCGAGGGTCGCAACATCCGCGCGCTCGAGGCCGCGACTGGCATCGACATGATCATCGACGACACCGCGGAGTCGATCACGATCTCGTGCTTCAATCCGGTGCGTCGCGAGGTCGCGAGGCTCGCGATCTCTGCGCTCGTCGCCGACGGCCGGATCCACCCGACGCGAATCGAAGAAGTGGTTCGTAAGGCGGAGAAGGAAGTCGAGAAGCTGTGCAAGGAGGCCGGCGAGCAGGCCGTGTTCGACCTCGGCTTGCATCGCGTGCATCCCGAGCTGGTCAAGCACCTCGGTCGGCTCAAGTTCCGCCAGTCGTACGCGCAGAACGTGCTGCTCCACTCCGTCGAGGTCGGCTACCTCGCGGGCCTGATCGCCGCCGAGCTCGGTGCGAACATCAAGCTCGCGCGTCGCGCCGGTCTGCTCCACGACATTGGCAAGGCACTCGATCACGAGCAGGAGGGCTCGCACGCCGAGGTCGGTGCGGCGTTCGTCCGCAAGCACGGCGAGTCCCCGAAGGTCGCCCAGGCGATCGCATCGCATCACGCTGACGAGACCGGCGGCGCGCAGCCGACTGCGCTCCTCGATCACATCGTCGCCGCCGCGAACAACCTGTCGGCAGCGCGTCCGGGTGCGCGGCGCGAGCAGCTCGCGTCGTACATCAAGCGGCTCGATGACCTCGAGGCGATCTGCAAGCGGTTCACCGGCGTCGAGCGCGCGTATGCGCTGATGGCCGGCCGCGAGATCCGGGTGATGGTGATGAACGATCAGATCGACGACGCGCAGGCGATCGTGATGTCGAAAGAGATCGCGCGCGCGATCGAGAACGAAGCCACGTATCCCGGCCAGGTCCGCGTCGTCGTCGTTCGCGAGACGCGCTCCTCTGACTACGCTCGTTGATGCGGAGATACTTCCCAGCCCTCATGCTTGTCGTCGCGTGCGTGACGCGCGCCGACCCACCGAAGGCCGCGCCCGGCCCGCCCGAGCTCCCGTGGAAGTCGATGACCCGCACGCAGCGGATGACGTACATGGAGAAGGTCGTCGTCCCCGAGATGCGGCCGCTGTTCGAGGCGATCGATGCCAGGCGGTTTGCCACGTTTGGCTGTCGGACCTGTCACGGACCGACGTTTGACGACAACACGTTCGACATGCCGAACCCCGAGCTGATGACCTTGCCCGCCACGCCCGAGGGCATGATCCCGATCGCCCGGGACAAGGGCCCGTGGCTCGAGGCGATGACAAAGCGCATCAAACCGAGGATGGCTGCGCTCCTCGGTCTCGCCGAGTTCGACCCTGACCACCCGCAGCCCGATGCCTTCGGCTGTCACGGCTGTCACCGTCTCGAGTGAAGACCACACGGGAGTGTGCACCGGAGGCACGCCCATGCCGTAGACTGGAGCTGGTGCAGGCGAGGTTGTCGCGGTGACGGATGCACGCGTCTTCCCTCTGATCGAGGTGGGTCGCGAGGAGCTGACGGCGCTCGTCGGCGGACCGATCACGAGCTTCGATCGCGTCGATGGCGGGCTGACCAACACGATCCACAAGGTGATCCGCGACAACGGCGACATCCTCACCGTCAAGCATTACGCCGGCGGCAAGGACGCGTTCGAGGCCGAGCTCGTCACGCTCACGCTTCTTCACGGCACCCTGCCCGTTCCGGACGTCGTGCACGCGGACGAAAAACTTCCCGCGATCGTCTACCGCTGGATCGACGGCATCACGTTCAACGACCTTCGCCGCAAGGAACCACCGGCCGCATTCCTCTCGCTCGCCGAGCCGCTCGGTCGTCTGCTCGCGTGGCTCGCCCGCACGGACGCAACCGAACCGTTCGAGCTCGCACCGGTCCTCGAGCGCGCGTACGCCCAGCTCACCAATGGCCGTGCGTTGGAGCGCCTCGGTGCGCCGCTCGCGGATGCGCTGCGCCGCGGGCTCGAGGCCGCCGAGCCACGGCTCGCCTGGGGCAACGTCTGCCTCGTGCACGGCGACTTCAGCGGCCGCAACCTGATCGTTCAGCGCGCCGAAAAAGATCGCTGGCGGATCAACGGCCTGATCGACTGGGAGGCGACCACCACGTTCTCGCCGCTGCTCGATCTCGGAAGCCTGTTTCGCTACGCCGATCGCTACGATGCCGACTTCCGCTCGCTGTTCGAGCGCGGCTATCGCGAAGCCGACGGTCAGCTGCCCGAGGACTGGATCCGCACCGCGCGCCTGCTCGACGCCACGCTCCTGATCGACACGCTCGACGATCCCAAGGAGTTCCCGGGCATCTACGCCGACTGCAGGCACCTGCTCGCGAAGCTCGTCGCGGATCTCGCGTAGCGATGCGGATCGTCGCGACGTGTCCATCCACGCCGGCGACCTGTGTCGCACTGCCTCGAGGACGCCGAGCTCGTTCTCGGCGGCATGCGGTTCTACGGCAGTCGATGGCAGCCGGAATTCAACGACTGCGACATCGACGCAACGACTGTCACCGATGTGGTCGTCCCGCCCCACGGCCGCCGCGACGACGACGACGAGACCTGGTAACTTCGCGCGGCAATGTCCGCTGCCTTCCTCGACGAGCTTCAGCTGCGCGGCTTGATCGCCGACGTCACCGATCGCGCAGGGCTCGCCGAGCTCCTCGCCAAGGAGAGCGTCGCGCTCTACGCCGGCTACGACCCCACGTCGTCGAGCCTCCACGTCGGTAACCTCGTCCCTACGATCCTGCTCAAGCGGTTTCAGCTCGCCGGCCATCGCCCGATCGTGGTCGTCGGCGGCGCAACCGGTATGATCGGCGATCCCTCCGGCAAGAGCGACGAGCGCAACCTCCTCGACGACGACACGCTTGCCACCAACCTCGCCGGCATTGGCGGCCAGCTCGCGCGCCTGCTCGACTTCACGGATCCGAAGACCGGCGCCGTGATGACGAACAACGCGGACTGGACCCGTCAGGTCACCTTCCTCGAGTTCCTGCGCGACATCGGAAAGTTCCTCACCGTCAACTACATGACCGCGAAGGACTCGGTGAAGAGCCGCCTCGAGGGAGACAGCGGCATCAGCTACACCGAGTTCTCGTACATGCTGCTGCAGGCCTTCGACTTCGTGCACCTCGCGAAGTCCCACGCGTGCCGGCTCCAGGTCGGCGGCTCTGACCAGTGGGGCAACATCACCGCGGGCTGCGAGCTGTCGCGCAAGATGGGGGGCACCCAGCTCTACGGCCTCACGGCGCCACTCCTCCTCGACTCGACCGGGCAGAAGATGGGCAAGACGTCGACGGGCGAGCGCGTCTGGCTCGATCCGCAGCGCACGTCGCCGTACGCCTTCTACCAGTACTGGTTCAACCGCGCCGACGACGAGGTCCCGCGCCTCCTCAAGCTGTTCTCGCTGCGCCCGGTCGCCGAGCTCGACGCGATCCTCGCCGAGCACGATCTCGATCGTGGCAAGCGCACCGGACAGCGCGAGCTCGCGCGCGCGATGACAAGCTGGGTCCACGGCGACGCCGCGATCGCGACGGTCGAGGCCGCGAGTCGGGTCATGTTCGGCGGCTCGCTCGAGGGCGTCACCGACGCGGTCCTCCACCAGCTTGCTGGCACCATCCCGACCGTCGACGTCCCGCGCAGCGAGCTCGAGGCCGGCATCCCACTGGTCGATCTGCTCGCGCGCACGGTCTGCAAATCAAAGGGCGACGCCCGCCGCCTGATCTCGCAGGGCGGCGCCAACGTGAACAACGTCAAGGTCACTGACCTCGAGCACAAGGTCACGCCGGCGAACCTCGCGACCTCGACGATGCTCGTCGTTCGCGCCGGCAAAAAAGACTACTGCCTGATCCGCGTCGTGTGAGCTCGCTCAGTCGCCGATACAGACGCTGATCTTGCCGCCGCCGACACGGTCGCGCTCGCGGCACGACCATCCGGCTCCGAGCCGCGAGCAGTCGAACTCGGGGCACACGAACAAGCAGACGCCGCCGTCGCGGTCCATGCAGAACGAATCGCCGGTGCAGTCATTGTCGCTGTCACACGCGGAGCTGCAGAACCCGCCGGGATAGTCACCGGTGTCGCGGAAGCAGCGGTCATCGCAATCGCGATCCGCGGTGCAGCGGTCGCCGATCAGCGAGTCGATGTCGCCATCATCACGACCACACGCCGACGCCATCACGACTACTGCGAGAACGATCCATCTCATTGAAGCCTCCATGTGAACGGTATCGAGGAGCGCCTGCCACCCGACCGCCGTGGCCTGATCGTATCAGCGTTGCCGCCCCCGGCGCGCCCGCAGCGTGATTGCAGCGACTTCGCGGAGTTCGACGCGCCCCACAGGCGCGAGCGCAGATGCGGCTCTCGAGCGTGGCGCCCATGGACGGTGCCGATCCCGCCTGGGCGAATCGCCTCGAGCCCAATCCAGAGCGGCGCGGGGGTTGGTCACGCACCGCGATCGCCCTGCGAAGCGCCCATCGGCTGGTGCCGATCCCGGCAAAACGTCGATCGCGGTCGTGTGGGCCTGGCAGTCGGTTCGCTCATCCGCAGCCACCTGACCTTCAGCGACAGCCGAACGCGCGGAGCATGCCGTCGGATCCCGCGGTGAACACGGTCTCGCCACGCTCGTCCACGCCGAGTCCGATCGGCTCGGGGATCTCGAGCATCGCGATCGGCTCTGCGGTCGTAGCGCTCCACAGGCGCAGTGTTCCTTCCTGACCAACCGTCGCGAACACGCGCAGGCCGAGCAACGCGACGTCGATCGCACGATGTCCGACGACCTCACGTACGATCGCGTCCTCGGACGCGAGCGCCTTGGGCTCGAGAATCGCGACGAAGTCTCCGCCGGCGGCGGCCATCCGCGTGACGTACGGATCGACCGCGATCGCCTGCACGGTCGCGGTCAGCGAGAGACTCGTACTCTCGATCACGTCGCGAGGGGCGGCCAGTGCGCGTCGCTCGACCATCGCCGTCCCGTACGAGTGGCCGGCCGTGAACAGCACGCCTCCGTGGCCGTAGATCGCGGCTCTCACGCCCCACAGGAACGTTGGCAGTGGGGCTCCCACTTCTCCGGTCACGCGGTCGATGACCTGGACCTGGTCGCGGTACGCGACTGCTGCCTGTTCCGCGTGCTCGCTCACCGCGACGACGTCGAGCGGAACATCGGCGATCGAGATCGTGCGCAACGGGCGCGCATCGGAGAGCCGCCACTCGGTCAGCTGGCCCAGACGGTCGACGCCGAGCACCTGGCCATCGGAGCTGAACGCGACCGCATCGACCCCGATGCCGGTGTCGTCCACGAAGGGTGTGCCGTAGCTCGCTGAGCCCCCCCCGACATTCCACTGCTTGACGCTGCCATCGGCAGATCCGAGGACGATCGTCGAGCCACTGACCGCGATCGAGGTCACCGGCCCGTGCTGATTGCTCGTCGCCCACAGCTGACGCAGCGAGCCGCCATCAGCGAGGCAGCGTTCGATTGCAGACGCCTCGTCGGGAAAATCGATCGGCGGATCGATTTGGCTTCCATCGGTTCCACACGCTGTCACCAGCACGAGAAGTCCCTGTCTCATCTTCATGCGCGAACTCTACCGTCGCTTGCGCGAAGCAAAAATCCGTATTGTTCAGACAAGATTGTACGGATAAACTGAATCATGCTTCCGGATCTCGAATCGCTGCGCTGCTTCGACGCTGCGGCTACTCACCTGAGCTTCCGGATCGCGGCCAAGGCAGTCGCATTATCACCGGCGGCGTTCAGTGATCGAATCAAGCGGCTCGAGGATCAGCTGGCGGCGCCCCTGTTCGCGCGGACCACGCGTCGGGTCGCGCTGACGCAAGCAGGACATCGCCTCCTCGTGCAGGTTCGCCGCGTCCTCGACGAAGCAGAGCTCTGCCACCATGTCGTGCGTGACGATGCGGCTCCGATTCCATACGAGCTGACGATCGGAACGCGGTTCGAGCTCGGGCTGTCGTGGTTGACGCCCGCTCTGCGCTCCCTTCAGCGCGAACGCCCCGAGCGCACACTGCACCTCGTGTTCGGTGACAGCGCCGACCTGCTGGTACGCGCGCGCAACGCCTTGCTCGATGCTGTAGTGACCAGCGCGCGACTGACCGGAGGCAACCTGGCGTACGAGCTGCTCCACGCCGAGGACTACGTGTTCGTCGGAGGCAGTGCGTTGCTTCGTCGCCAACCGCTCGCGCGCACTCTGGACGCCGCTCACCATACGCTGCTCGATGTCTCATCCGACCTGCCGTTGTTCCGCTACTTGCTCGACGCGCGCCGCGATCATGCCGACGCCGCGTGGACGTTCGGCAAGCTCGAGTACCTCGGCTCGATCGGCGCGATCCGCCTGCGCGTGCTCCAGGGAGCAGGCGTCGCGGTGCTTCCACGCTACTTCGTCGAGGGTGATCTCCGGGCTCACCGCATGGTCCGGATCGTCCCTAGGACCAAGCTCCAGCGCGATCACTTCCGCTTGATCTGGCGGGGGCGTCATCCGCGCGAGGCAGAGCTCAGGGTGCTCGCCGGTGATCTCGCGCGCCTGCCGCTCGCATAGGAGATCCTGGGGAGCCGTACGCTCGACGAGTTTGTCGAGGTCGAAGGAATCGTTAACGGCGCGTCGGGCAGAGGCGCGAACGAGACCTCGGAGCTGGTGAAGCTCGCAGTCAAGAGTACTGCACCGTCTACGACGTGCGACCGACCTCGTGTGGCGCGCTCTACGTCTACACGCCTGCGGAGTTGCGACGCGCAGCAAGGAGATCAAGGCGTACGTCGCCGCCAACGAGCTGGCGGCTGCGACTTTGCTCGAGGAGATGTTTCGCCAGCGGCTGTCACTTCGCAACAAGGTCGGGCGCCGCTACCTCGGGGTGCTGCCCCGGATGGTGCTGGTCTCGCTCGGGGCGTGGGACCGCCCCGACTTCCGCGACCACCTGCGCCTCCTGCCGTGGCCGAACGACGCGGAGATCGCGCGCTGGTCACCTCAGGCGGGCCAGGCAGCGGAGTCTCGGTACTGCTTGCGGATCATCGCGACTGCCGCCGTCGCCGCGGCGAGCAGGCCGGGGATGATCATCGAGTACCAGAGACCGATGCCGATGACGTTGCGGACCTTGGTCGAGCCGAACAGCATCACGACAGCGAGAACTCCGACCATGCCGAGGATAGGCGGCTCGATGCAGCTTTTCGGAGCGGCGAAGGCAGTCTGGGCTTGGCAAGAACCGAAGCGGTTGACCGAGGGCGTGCAAGGAGTGTGAGGGAGTCGACCGTCATGAGACTCGCACATGAGCGCCGGGCGCAGACTCGCGGTCGTCACCGTGGCAGCGGTGGCGAAGCGAGAAAAGTTTAGGCGACGAAGTCGAACTCGGAGGTCGGATCTTCGCGCGGGGCGCACGCGGGCGCGATCGGCACGGCGTCGGAGGTCAGGCCGAGGTGTTCGAGGATGTGGGCGGTGACGCGTAGATCGGTGATGAACGCGAGCACACGGAGGGCATCGCCGCAGCGCGGGCACTGGGTGACCTCGTCGCCGAACACCCTGCGCAATAGCGCGGCCCAATCGAGCCTGCGTGCGAGCATCATCGCCGTGCTGCGACGGGACGACGCGGGAACGCCACGCGTGGGCAGATGACAAAATGCTGTGGAACCGGGTGGTTTGACTTCGGCGCGGCGGTATCAGGTCGCGAGCCGACGGCACCAGGTGACTCCGTCGGTGACCCATGAGGTGCGGCCGGAGGGATCGGGTCGTCGGAAGTGGTACTTGACGCGGCCATCGGAACGCGTGGTCAGGCGGTCGGCCGAGATCAAGGGCCTGAGCACGTAGCGAACGAGCCGCTCGAGGGCGGATCGGTCGGCGGCATCGCGCGACGCCGCCATCGATCTTCCAGATGTGCGACCAGCCGCAGTCGCCGACCTGGCACAAGACGCCCTCGGCTTCGCCGACCTCGATCAGGCCCACGTCGACCGCCATTGCGCGGTCGAAGTCCTTGCCGTCGGATCCGGTCCACGCAGCGGGGGCGGCCGCGTCGATCGCCATCACCCACAGCGAGGCGTGATCGCGTCGATACGGTCGAGAGTGCGGGGCCGACGGCCCGGCGTCGTCGAGCTCGAAGGCCTTCCTGACCGCCTTCGTGCGCTTGGCCGTCTTCGCACCCTTTGGCAGTAGTTGTGCCCCAAGCCGTCTTCGAGCCCGGCTCGAGCGCGAACTGCCAGCAACCGACCGTCACGCTGAGCAACACCGGCGCGGTCGACTCGATCGAGCTCGGCGACCCGGCGTTGCCCTCGATCACGCGCGACCTCGACGAACGTCGGTCTCATCACCGGGGCTGCCTCGCCACGCTTCTGGACCGCTCGGATCAGATCGCTTCGCTCGGAGGGCTCTCGGATCGCGGCAGTCTCGGCGCCCGAGGCTGCCGCAGCCATGTGTTCACGCAGCGATTACGATGTTCTGGCCGTAGAGCATTCCGATTCCGAGGAACGGGATCTCGAGCTCGCTGCCCCCCGGCGAACTACTTGTTCAGGTCGGGTCCGCGGACCGACATCGGTGGCAGACGTTGCAGTGCTGCAGCGTCGCCAGGGACTCGCCGTGCTTGAGGGGATCGTTCACCCCGAGGCCTGCTCGGGCCGAGCTCATCAACCGCTCTCTGGACCCGACCAAGCGCGAGCGTCGCCAAGCCTCGAAACGACGAAAAACTCGCGGGCGCTCGTGGGCCACAGTGATTGCTGATGCTGACCTACGTGACCCGGACTCGAGTGTCTAGGGCCGGTCCAAGGTAGT
>JAYUYE010000378.1:0-4610 GCA_043752985.1 Myxococcales bacterium | reverse complement strand
CGATGTGATGATGCCGCGGCTGGACGGTTTCGGTCTCGTCGCGGCCCTGCGCGCGGATGAGCGGACTGCCACACTTCCGGTCATCCTGTTGTCCGCGCGCGCGGATGACGAGGCGATCGCGGAGGGGCTGCGCGCCGGCGCCGCCGACTACATCGTGAAGCCGTTCACCACCAGCTCGCTGGTCGCGCGGGTCGAGACCCAGCTCGCCGCGAGTCGTGCGAGGCGGCTGGCGCAGGAGGTGGCGGCGGCTTCGCGGCGACGGCTCTACTCGTTGATGATGGACGCCCCGGCGGCGATCTGTTCACTCCGCGGGCCGGAGCTGATCGTCGAGCTCGCCAACACCCGGATACTCGAGATGTGGGGCAGAGACGCCAGCGTGCTCGGAAAGCCGCTCCTGGAGGCGACCCCGGAGGTCGCCGGTCAACCGTTTCCCCTGCTGCTGCGCGAGGTCATGCGCACCGGCGTTCCATTCGTCGCAAACGAGTTCCTGGCTCCCCTCGACACCAAGCGCGACGGCGTGCTCCGGGACTTCTACTTCGACTTCATCTACGCCCCGACACGGGAGGAGGACGGAACCACCTCCGGTGTGCTCGTGTTCGCCGTCGACGTGACGCAAAAGGTCCTGAGCCGACGCGAGCTCGAAGGCGCCCTGAGCACCGCGCGCGACGCCAACCGGGCCAAGGATGACTTCCTGGCGCTTCTCGGACACGAGCTTCGAAACCCACTGGCTCCGATCACGACCGCGCTGGAGCTGATGGAGCTGCGGGGCTTCTCCGCGGTCGAGAAGGAAGCGGCCGTGATCGGTCGCCAGGCCGCCCATCTCTCGCACCTGGTCGATGACCTGCTCGATGTCTCGCGGATCACCAGCGGGAAGGTCGAGCTGATTCGCCGTCCGACTGTCCTTGCCGAGATCGTCGCGAATAGCATCGAGCTGGCGAGCCCGTTGTTCGAGCAGAAGCAGCATCATCTCGACGTCGACGTGGCGGCCGAGATCATGGTCCACGTCGATGCCCTGCGGATGGCGCAGGTCTTCGCCAATCTGCTGACCAACGCGGCGAAGTATACCGACCGCGGCGGTTGGATCGCACTGACAGCGCGGGTCGAGGGCGGGCAGGTCCTGATCTCGGTGAGCGATAACGGCGCCGGGATCGCACCGGAGATGCTGCCCCGGGTGTTCGAGATGTTCACGCAGGAGCGGCGGTCCGTCGCCCAGGCGCGTGGTGGGCTCGGACTGGGGCTTACGATCGTCAAGAGCTTGGTCGCCCTGCATGGTGGTTCCGTTTCGGCGCACAGCGAGGGTCGCGGGATGGGCAGCACATTCGAGGTTCGGCTTCCACTCGCGCACGAGCGCGAGGACCGCGCCAGGCTCCCGCACGCCGGGATCACGATGTCGCCCCGTCGAGTCCTGATCGTCGACGATAACGATGATGCCGCGCGGATGCTCGCCGAGATGGTCGGTGCGCTCGGGTACGACGCGCGGGTCGCTTTCGATGGCCCGAGCGCGTTGAAAGTCGTGGAAAGCTTCACCCCCGAGCTCGCCCTGCTCGATCTGGGTCTGCCCGTGATGGATGGCTACGAGCTCGCGCTCAGACTCAAGGCGACGGAGCCCCTGAAGTCGCTGCGCCTGATCGCCGTGACGGGGTACGGGCAGCCTGCGGATCGGAGACGAAGCCAGGAATCAGGATTCGATGCTCACCTCGTGAAGCCGATCGACGTGCGAAAGCTGGTGACCCTGATCGAAGATCTCCTGCGCGTCGAGCGCCACGATGGCCATGCCGCCCCGGTTGCCTGACCTGTTCCCGCTGAACCACGCAGGTCCTAACCGAAAAAATCGCCGATTCCGTCGAGGAATCAGCGATTTCAGCGAGCCGAGTAGTGGGGGCAGAAGGACTCGAACCTTCAACCAGCGGATTAAGAGTCCGATGCTCTACCATTGAGCTATGCCCCCGGCCGGTTAGTGACGTCGTTCAGTTTTCAGTGAGTGAGTCCGAGCCGACTCGAACGGCTGACCTACGGGTTCGAAGCCCGGCGCTCTATCCAGCTGAGCTACGGACCCAGGCGCGCAGTAAATAGCGGGTCACGACGCAGACTGTCAAGTCGATCCGCCCTCCAAGGGGTTGGGTGTCCTGCATGCGTGCATCCTCACGATCCACGGGGCCAAGTCCGCGTAGTCCTGACTTTCAACTCTGCGATGTAGGGGCGGGAAAGCCTCAAATTATCGGTGGCCTAGCGTGTGGATTGTCCTTCACAATAAAACTTCGTTCGGCGTATACGTCGAGGCGATGAGGGACCGCTAGCGGTCTCAGCTTGCTGCCCTGGGGGGATCGCAAATGTTCGTACGCTCGACTCGACTCAACGTCATGTTGTCCGCGCTGTTCATCTTCACGATGGGCTGCGGTGGTTTTGGTGGTGGCTGCGGTGCATGCGGCTCCGTGCAACCGCTGCCTGGCGGCAAGCTTCCCGCGGATCAAACCGTGGAAGGTGGCGCGCAGATCCGCGTGACGCAGGCTGGCTTCCAGAAGCTGACGGCGATCTTGCCGGGTCTCATCAACTCGCAGTTCGCCGGCGGCTTTTGCGTGCCGCGCGGAAACTTCGGCAGCCCCGACAGCACGTTTGGCACCGGCGCCGCGTGGTGCAGCACGAACAGTGGCGGCTGCACGCCAGGCTGTCGCGCGAACGTCACGGTCAACTCGCTGACCACGTCCGTCAACGGCAACCAGACCCTGCGTGTGAACCTGTCCACGTCGATCTCGTCGACGGTGCACATCCGAGGTCAGCTCGTCGGTGTCGGCCTCGGCTCGTGCAACATGAACGTCAGCTCGAACAACCTCGGCGGTAGCTTCGACATCGCGTTCGGCATCAAGCCGGCCGACGGCGAGCTCGAGATTCGCCTCGCGAACATCAACCAGTTCAACCTGAACCTCGACTTTAGCGGCTGCGGCATCCTCTCCGACGTCGGCAACTTCGCGAGCAACATCATCGATTCGTTCCTTGGCCAGTTCCTCATCACGTTCCTGACGCCGGCGATCAACGACATCCTCCAGACGCTGATCCCGAGCCCGCTCGGCATCGCCGGCATGATGGACGTCGGCAACATGCTCGAGGGCATCTCGCCCGGCACCGAGGGTCTGCTCGAGGCCCGCATCGTCCCCGGCGGCTACGTCCGCCTCGATTCACTCAACCGCGGCATGAGCCTCGGCGTCATCACCGGCATGAATGCCGACGAGGACATCGCGACCCGCACCGGCACGCGCCCCGACGGCGTTCCGTTCGCGAGCGAGCCGAGCCTGTGCGTGCCCCCGATCCCGACCCCGCAGTTCGGTTCGCCCCCCGCGAACCTGCCGATCACGGGCCGCTCGACGTTCACTCTCAACCCCGCGGGTGAGTTCAACGGCATGCCCGAGCCCGCCGCGGATCTCGCGATGGGTCTGTCGGAGACGTTCCTCGACCTCGCCGGTCACCACCTCGTGACGTCCGGCGCCATGTGCCTCGGCGTCGGCACGAGCTTCATCAACCAGCTCAACGTCGGCACGATTGGCATCCTCGTTCCGTCGCTGGCCGAGCTGACGTCGGACACCGGCCATGACCCGCTGCTGATGGTGACCCGTCCGCAGAAGGCGCTCGACTTCACGATCGGCAGCAACACGGTGGCGTCGCCGGCGCTGACGATCGGCATCTCCCACATGGAGGTCGACTTCTACGCGTTCCTCTACGAGCGCTACGTCCGCGCGTTCACGCTCGACCTGACCATGAACATCGGCATCAACCTCGAGTTCGAGCAGATGCCGGGCATGGACGCCGTGATCAAGCCGACCCTCGTCGGTATCGACTCGGACTCGGTCACGCTCACGGTCCTCAACAGCCAGTTCGTCCGCGAGACGCCCCAGCACCTCGAGATGGTGCTGCCGTCGGTGTTCGACCTCGTGACCCCGCTGCTCGGCAACCTCCCGCCGATTCCTGTTCCAACGTTCGCGGGCTTCACGCTCAACAACCTCTCGATCCAGAAGGTCACCACCACGCAGGACGACTTCCTCGCGATCTACGCGACGCTCGGTGCGAGCACGCTGATGCGCCAGCTCGGCCAGGAGGATGCGTTCGCGAAGGCGGCCGTGCTCGAGATGGACAAGTCGATCGCGATGATGCCGCAGCAGAGCCTTGGCTCGTCGAAGCTGCAGAAGGTCGTCACGCCGGAGCCCGAGAAGATCCGCAAGTCGCTGATGAAGATCGAAGGCGGCGCGCTGCCCGAGGTCACGTTCCAGGTCGATCGCTTCGACTCGGCGGGCCGCGAGCTCGAGTGGGCCTACAACCTCAACGGCGGCATGTACCACCAGTGGGGAGAGGTCCAGGCGGGCCTCCTGATCGTTCGCGACCGCGCGTTCGCGTGGCAAGGCAAGTACGGCGTCGGCCTCAAGTCGCGCGTCAAGGGCGACTACCGCACCGTCGGCTACGAGGACGTCACGCCGGTCATCATCGACTCGGTCGGTCCCAAGGTCGTGACCACGAAGATGTTCTGGGACGAGGACACCCTCAAGATCCCGATGTTCGACATCGTCAGCGAGCACACGCTGACCTACGCGTTCGGCAAGCCGGGTGACGATGCGCCGTCCTCC
>JAYUYE010000377.1:0-4613 GCA_043752985.1 Myxococcales bacterium | reverse complement strand
TCAGGGCCACGCGTCGAGGCCGGTTGTCCCGCGGCTCGACCGGCTACTAGCCGGCGCGGTTACGCGGCTACCACAGCGAAGATCGCGTCGACCTCCGCACCGATCTTGTCTTCGCCGACGCCCTTTGCAATCGCGAGCTCCTTGATCAGGAGGCCGCGCGCGGTATCGAGCATCTTGCGCTCGCCGAACGACAGGTCCTTGGTCGCGCGAAGGACGCTCAGGTCACGCATGACCTCGGCGATCTCGAACACGCTGCCCGTCTTGATCTTCTCCATGTACTCGCGATAGCGGCGATTCCACGTCTGCGTGTCGCGGGGGATATCGCGCGACTTGAGGATCGTCAGGACTTCTTTCACCTGCTTGGCGGTGATGAGGTCGCGCAGGCCGACCGTCCCGGCGTTGACCGTCGGCACCATGATCTTCATCCCCGTATCCAGGATCTTCAGGATGTAGACGTTGGTCGCGCTACCGCCGATGTCCCGGCTCTCCAGGCCAACGACTTCCGCCACGCCGTGGACCGGATACACGGCTTTGTCGCCGACCGAAAATTGCAGCTTCGTCAAACGTGGACCTCGGCCTTGTCAGGCTACCAGCCCAGCGGGCGCCTGTCAAACCGAGCAATACGTCAAGCCGCTGAGATTATAGGAAAATCGGCGATTCCACACCGACATATAGGTGCGGAGGATCACCACGGATTGCTATCGAGTCGCGTACTCGACGATGGTCGCGACTGCAAAGCCGCTGCCGCCCTTGGGCTGCGACGGCCGCGCGCTGTTCAGCGACGCCGGGCCGGCGATGTCGACGTGGACCCACGGTGTGTCCTTGGCGAACGTCTTGAGGAACAGACCCGCCGTGATCGCGCCGCCGAACCGATCGCCGGTGTTGCGCATGTCTGCGACCTGGCTCTTGAGCTGCTCGCGCAAGCGGTTGTTCAGCGGGAGGCGCCACATGTCCTCGCCGGTGCGCTCCGCGGTGTTCATCCATCCGCGCAGCAGCGACTCGTGATCGGACATCACGCCCGCCGTGTACGGTCCGAGGGCGACCATGCACGCGCCGGTCAGCGTCGCGAAGTCGAACATCTCGTCGGGCTGGATCTTCGTCCGCGCGTACGTGATCGCGTCACCGAGCGTCAGCCGGCCTTCGGCGTCGGTGTTGTTGATCTCCACCGTGGTGCCGTCCATCGACGTCAGCACGTCGCCGAGCTTGTAGGCGCGGCCACTCACGAGGTTCTCGCAGCACGCGGCGACGACATGGACCTCGTAGTCCGACCCCAGCGTCGCGATCGCGTCCATCGACGAGATCACGGCGGCCGCGCCCGACATATCGACCTTCATGTCCTCCATCGACTGCGACGGCTTGAGCGAGTACCCGCCCGAGTCGAACGTCACACCCTTGCCGATGAAGCAGATGCGCTTCTTCGACTTCTTGGCGGGCTTGTAGGTCATGTGGATGAAGCGCGACTCCTGGTCAGAGCCCTGGCCGACGGCGAGAAACATCCCCATGCCGAGCTCGGCGCACTTCTTCTCGTCGAGGATGGTCACCGAGACCGAGCCCTTGTGCTTCTTCGCGATCGCCTGCGCCTCGGTGGCGAGTGCGGTCGGCGTGACGACCGCGGCGGGCTCGTTGACCAGATTGCGGGCGTGGTTGATCGCGCTGGCGATCGTGGTGCCGCGCGAGACCTGCGCCTCGAACGCCTTGGTCGCCGTCGCCGTTGGCTTTTTGCCCTTGAGGTCGGTCATCACGCCGAACGTCTTGAGCGCCGTCGGACGCTTGTGTTCTTCCCCGGTCATGTAGCGGCCGAACTTGTAGGTCCCGAGGTGCACGCCCTCGGCGGTCATCTGGACCAGCATGGCTTCGCGGTTCGCGCCGAGCTGCGGCAGCAGGAAGCCGACCGTCGCGGCGCCGACCTTGTTCGCGGCCTGCGCGGCGATCGCTGCGAGGTCACGGACATTGGGATTCGCGAACTCATTTTTCGGTCCGCCGCCGATCACGAGCACGCGCCGCGCGGGGATCCGACCATGCGTGTGCACGGTGATGGACTGGCCGGCCTTGCCCTCGAACGACTCCGAGCGCGCGACGTCAGCGAGCACGCCACCGAGCGCCTGGTCCGCCGATTTGAAAACAGCGTCCTTGGTCGGGTCACCAAATGAGACGAACGCCACAAGATCGACCGGAGCATGCAGTGCCGGGCCGTGAAGGTGGGTGACTTTGATCGTGCTGATGTCGGCCATAAGCGTAGGTAACTCCTAGAGAACCGGCGTGCGTTATAACGGAGGTTCGGATGCGAAGTAAAGGAACCAGATTGCCTACATTGACAGTCCAAACGGCAGATCCGTAGAGTCAATACACACTACGACTCCGGGGGAGTTTGAATGCGATCCAAGGTGATGACGGCGCGTCCAGCGGCGCGCAAGGGCAGTGGAAGTCGCACGAAGAAGACGGTGGCGGTGGCGTCGCGGAAGTCGGAGCCGATCATTCAGATGGTCGAGCGTCGGTCTTCTCGCAACCTCATCGAGATGCCGAAGAAGGCAGGCGAGTTGCCGATCCCGACCGCGACGTTCGTCTTTTGATCTAACCGAGCTCGCAAGCTCGCTCAACCACTAGTCAACCGCTCCTTCGAGCGTTTTCTTGAGGGTTCGAGCATCGGCCCATCGCGCGGGGGATTCAAACGCGATGGTTGCGGGGACGTCTTCGTAGGCTTCGAGTAGCCCGACGATGTCGTCCATCCGTTCACTGCGGATCGCACCGGTGCGTCCGCCGCCCGTGACGCGCAGGTAGAGCGCCTGAACGTCGAGGTCGTAGTGCACCTCGGGCGGTTGCCCGGGGTCGCGCACGAGGGGATCAAAGGCGACCTGGACGCCGACCTCTTTGCCGAAGGCGATCGCGGTGCGCAGATCCCACAGCCCGTCGGGAACCCACACGCGTGGTGCGCCGACGGCCTCCTCGGTCGCGATCTCGCCAAAGAACTTCGCCATCGTCGCGCGGTTTGCTGCCGATGCGGCGAACAGGGGCGGCGAGAGGAACACCGCACACGCGGCCCCGAGCTGATCGATCGCGGCCTTGAAGGTCACGAGAGCGGCTCGGCCCGGCTCGCTATCACGATAATCTCCAACGGTCGCGTCGTGCGTCCACAGCTTCTCGGCCTTGGGCGGCTTGCGATGAGTCAGCACCCACGGCGCGACGAGTCCGAGCGTGCCTTTCGGCGCGACCTCGGCCCACTTTGCAAGGAGGCTGGGCTTGAGTGGGCCGTCGAACAGCGCGGACAGCTCGAGGTACGTGAGCTCGCGGAAATACCGCTCACGGTCCACGCGCTCCGGCATGTCCACGGTTCCGATCCGCGTATCGATCGAGTCTTCAGTCGTCATTGCTTCAATCAGGGGCTCTTCGTATGGTGCAGCGCCGGCGCACGCTACGTCCTCGTCGGCTATGGTGCAACCGGAGGCCCGCATGAAGTTCTTCATCGACACAGCAGACATCAAGGAGATCCGCGAAGCCGCCGCCATGGGGCTGGTCGACGGAGTCACCACGAACCCCTCGCTGGTCGCCAAGACCGGCAAGAAGTTCAGGGACGTCCTCCTCGAGATCTGCGACATCGTCAAGGGCCCGGTCTCGGCCGAGGTCGTCAGCACCACCTACGACGGCATGATGAAGGAAGCCCGCGAATACGCGGCGCTGCGCTCGAACATCGTCGTCAAGATTCCCATGCTCGCCGAGGGGATGAAGGCGGTCCGCACCTGCACCGACGAAGGCATCAAGACCAACGTCACGCTGTGCTTCTCCGCGATGCAGGCGCTTCTCGCCGCCAAGGCCGGCGCAACCTACATCTCGCCGTTCGTCGGTCGGCTCGACGATGTCTCGACCGACGGCATGCAGCTGATCGGCGAGATCGTCCAGATCTACGACAACTACGACTTCACCACCGAAGTTCTGGTCGCCAGCGTCCGCCATCCGATGCACATGCATCAGGCGGCAATGATGGGCGCGCACGTGGCGACCTGTCCGCTCTCGGTGCTGCTCCAGCTGTCGAAGCACCCGCTCACCGACATCGGCCTTGCCAAGTTCCTCGCGGACTGGGAGAAGGTCCCGAAGTGATTCGTTCGTGACCACCGAGCGACGTGCATTCTCCGTCGCGATCTATGCGCGACGCGGCAAGCAGGTCCTCGTGATCGAGCACCGCCGGCTCAAGACCTGGCTCCCGATCGGTGGCGAGCTCGAGGCCGGGGAGACTCCACTCGAGGCCGCGCGGCGCGAGCTGCGTGAAGAGACCGGGATCGTCGGCACGTTCCGAAATCTCGGCGGGGCGCTCGATGGCGTGCCCCCGGGCCTGATCGGTTACGAGGAGCACCAAGCCGGCTCCAAGGGCATGCACATGAACTTCGTGTTCGTGGCCGAGGTCGCGGCGAACGTCGACGTCGTGCCGAACGACGAGTTCGGCGCCTGGCGCTGGGTCGACCGCGCGGAGCTCGACGTCCTCGAGTCGCCACTCAACGTGCGGCAGTTCGGCTACGTCGCGCTCGACGCGGTCTTCGACTAGCAAGCTCCATGCGGATTCGCATGCACGTCAATCCGACGCAGCTGCACTTCACGCGGTTTCGTGGAGTGCGGCCGCCTGT
>JAYUYE010000376.1:0-1729 GCA_043752985.1 Myxococcales bacterium | reverse complement strand
AGCTCGGTAAGGTCGACGACCAGCTGTTCATCGCGATGGAGTACATCGACGGCATCGATGTGCTCGCCCTGTTGCGCGAGTTCGCTGCGCGCCGGCGCCGGGTCGAGCCGCAGCTCGCCGCGTGGATCGCGCACGAGACCCTCGATGCGCTCGACTACGCCCACAACGTGCAGGGCGACGACAGCACGGCGATGGGCATCGTCCATCGCGACATCTCGCCATCGAACGTCCTGCTCTCGCTGCGCGGTGACGTCAAGCTCGTCGACTTCGGGATCGCGCGCGCAAAAGATCCGGACCGCGCGCACAAGAGCAAGACGGGCACGCTCAAGGGCAAGTACGGGTACATGTCCCCCGAGCAGGTGATCGAGCAGAACCTCGACGCTCGCAGCGACGTGTTCTCCGTCGGTGTCGTGCTCGCGGAGCTGTTGACCGGGCGTCGGCTGTTCGCGGCCGCAAACGAGCTCGACGTGCTGCTGATGGTTCGCGACGCCAAGCTCGCGCGGTTCGACAAGTACGGCGCGGACATCGACGCGGGCCTCCAGGAGATCGTCCGCAAGTCGCTAAAGAAGTCCGTCGAGGAGCGCTACCAGAGCGCCGCGCAGTTCCGCGACGCGATCAACGAATGGCTGTTCCAGAATCGTCACCGCGTGACGCCGAAGCTCGTCGCGGATGCCGTCGCCGGCCTGCGCGACGCCGTGCTCGAGCGCCGGCACAAGCAGGAGGCGCCGCCGCCCGCCGAGGACATCGCCGTGGGCCGCTCGCCGAGCGAGACCGACGGCGCGCCGATGATCATCGTCGAGGGCGGCGACAGCATGCCGGTGATCCAGCTCAGCTACGAGCCCTCGGTCACCGACGAAGCGCCTCCGCGCCCGGTCTCGGTCAGCGATCTCGCAGCGGCGGCGCAGGCGGCGGTGGCGCGGACGACCACGCCATCCCGACGCGCCGAGACCGTCGCAGGCCGTCCACTCAAGCAGTCCGTGGTCACGGTCCCATCGACGGTCCCGGCGACCGGCACGAACACCGGAGCGGCTCCGTCGAAGGCGCGCACCGCGACCGGCTCGGGAATTCGTCACGCGATCGAGATGGAGCTGTCGGCCCAGGACGACGGCATCATCGAGGTGCCGATCGCGGACACGATCAGCGCGGCCGTCGAGGCGATCACGCTGCCCGACGACCCGTCGGACGCCGACGAGGACTCGCAGATGCGAGCGTTCGACGACCTGACCGAGGAACCCGCGTCGCGCTCACGCGGCGACATCAAGATCCCCTCGCACGAGGAGGCCCTGCGCAAGCGACCTCCCACGCCGCCCGCGCTCGGTGACATCACCGAGCCGCCCGACGATGCCGGCGAGTTCCACGTCACGTCGCCGCTGCGCGTGATGTTCCGCTTGATGACGGCGCGCGCGACCGGACTCCTCGTCGTCGCCGTTGGCGGGATCAAGAAAGAGATCTACGTCCGCGACGGTCAGCCCGAGTACGTCTCGTCGAACGTCGCGAGCGAGCTGTTCGGCAACTACCTCGTCGCGAAGGGCGTGCTCAGCGAAGGCGAGCTCGCGATGGCGCTCGCGATGATGCCGCACTACGGAGGCAAGCTCGGCGACACCTTGGTCGGGCTCGGGCTGCTCAAGCCGCTCGAGGTGTTCCGCCACCTGACGCGCCAGGTCCGCTCGAAGATCATCGACGTCTGCACGTGGAACAAGGGCGGCTTTGGCTGGTACTCGGGGCGCGA
>JAYUYE010000375.1:0-10913 GCA_043752985.1 Myxococcales bacterium | reverse complement strand
TGTTCGTACTCGGTACCTTGGTGGCGGTCGCTCCCGCGCACGCAGAGAACGCTGACGCCCACTACAAGCAGGGGCTCGCCTACAAGCAGCAGGGCAAGCAGGACGCGGCGATCGCCTCGCTCGAGAAGGCGGTCGCGGCCAACCCGAAGCACGGGATGGCGTGGTCGTCGCTCGGCAACCTCTACAAGGCCAAGAACGACCTCCCAAAGGCGGTCAACGCCTACGAGATGGCGACCGCGGTGATCAAGAAGGACAAGGTCCTCTGGGCCAACCTCGGGATGGCGTACTACCGCAACGATCAGATCGACAAAGCGCTCGAGGCGCTGATCACCGCGAGCAAGATCGCCCCGAAGGACGCCGAGATTCGCGGCAACCTCGGCACGGTTCGCCGCAAGAAGGGCGACCTCCCGGGCGCGATCATCGACCTCGAGATGGCGACCAAGCTCAAGCCCGACGAAGCGAACTACTGGAACAACCTCGGCGTCGCGTATCGCACGTCGAAGCGCGATGACGACGCGATCAAGGCGTATTTGAAGGCGGTCGAGCTCTCGCCGAACGATGCGAGCTTCCACTTCAACCTAGCGGTCACGTATCGCCGCAAGGAGATGGTCGAGCAGGCGATCGCGTCGTACGAGAAAGCGGTCGGCCTCGATCCGAGTAATGCGGAGGGCTGGTTCGACCTCGGCTTCATGTACAAGACCGACCACCAGAACGACAAGGCGATCGAGGCGTTCAACAAGTACCTCGAGCTCAACAAGGGCAAGGACGCCGCCGGTGCCAAGCGCATCGAGGATGAAATTGGCTCGCTCGGCGGCGCCGCGAAGAAGCCGGATCCCAAGAAGGACCCGAAGAAGGCGCCGAAGAAGAAGTAGGCCTTTCCTGCTAGGCTGGAAGTATGCGGATCAGCTGGCTGTCAGCCGACGAGGTCGCCGCTGCCCGAGCTGCGCTGATCGCCGGTGGGGCGTCCTGGGACGACCACTTCGGCCCCGGGTTCGAGATTCCCTCGGAACCGGCGGAGAACCCGCTGCCCGACTGGGGTCGGATCACCGAGCACGTCGCACGCGCGGAGCGGGTCTCCGAGGTTGTTCGCGCGCATGGGCTCGACGAGGCCCGTGCCCGGTTTGGCGCGACGCGCAGCACGATCGAGGCAGCGACCCTGGCCGCTGCGGCGCACGAGGGCGAAGAGCTCGATCTCGATCAGGTGATCAATGTGCTCCAGCTACCGATCGACACCTACGTGTTCTACGCGCCGTTCCTCGAGCTGATGGTCGCCTACGGAAAGGATGACGTGGAGCGGACGGTTCGCGCGTACGAGGAGTTTGCGGCCGCGTACGCCGCAGCGCTCGCCGACGTTCCGCACGGCACGGAGCGGGTCGGCGCGATGCGCGATGGCCTCGCAGACTTCTACGTGGCGGCGGGCAAGATCGACGACGCCGAGGCGCTGTTCGAGAAGCGCCACGACGAGGATCAAGGAGACGTGGCGGTCGCGCTGTCTGCGAGCCGGGCGTTCCTCGCCGCGGGCTCGGTCAGTCACGCGGTTCGCTGGCTCGGCGTGGGTGCGGCGCGGGCCGCGATCCTGGGCCGCGATCAGCTGGCAGAGCGGCTGCGCGCGAAGCAGGAGGTCGTGCGCCGCCGGCTGTCGTGACCGGCACGATTCGTTACGAATCCGCGGCGGTTCATGGAAGTCCTCGAAGCCCGCCATCAAACCTCGAGGGCTTCGTCGTCGACAACCGGGTCCAGGTCATCGGTTCGCCCGGCCCTGACGATGTCGTGGCAGTTGGCCTTCAGTGCGCGAGTCGGGCCCGGATCCGATCGATGATCCTCCTCTCGTCGCGGGCTTCGATCGTGAGGATCTCGCTCTCGATGGGCGAACCGATCTGCCCGAGGAGATCACCGAGGACGACGACGAGGTCAAACTTCGTCACCGCGACGAGCGCAGCGACGGCCTCGGGTGTCGCGACGAAGGTGTAGTAACCCAGCGTCGAGACCTCGAGTGCGAGCGCGTCGAGACGCTCTGCGTTCTCTGCGATCACCAGGATCGCGAGCTTCGAATCGCCTCCGCGAAGGATCCACCGCCGCTGCCCCACGAGCAGACCGTAGGCCGGTCTTGTCTCGCCCCGCATCCCTCGAAGACATCGGATTTACCACAGTCATCGCCACGGAAGAGTTCGGCAAGATGCCGAGGAAGCTCTCCGGCATGCGTCGTGTAAAGTCATGATGCGATGTTGAACTACAACCACCTGCACTACTTCCACGTAGCCGCGATGGAAGGAAGTGTCGCGGGAGCTGCGGTCAAGCTGGGCGTCACGCAGCCGACCGTGAGCGAGCAAGTCCGCGCGCTCGAGCGTGTTCTCGCGGTGTCCTTGTTCGAGCGCCGGCCCACCGGGCTGAAGCTGACCGAGGCAGGACGACTGACGTTCGAGCACACCTCCGTGATGTTCCGCGCCGGCGAGCGACTCGCGGAGGCGCTCGGCCACAGCGTCAGCAACCTGCCGAGCTCGCTGCGAATCGGGATCGCGAGCTCGGTCGCGCGCACCACCACCACCGACTTCCTGATCCCTCTGCTCGCGCTCGATGGCTGCATCCCGAGCATCCGGTCGAGCGACAGCGTCGAGCTGTTGCGTGACCTCCGCGGCTCCGAGCTCGACCTCGTGCTGTGCGAATCGGAGCCGCCCGAGGCGGCCCGGCGCGGGCTCGAGGTCGTGTTGATCGACACCATGGCGCTGATCGCGGTTGGGCCTCCGGGCCTCGCGGTCGCGCCGGACTGGCAAGACGTCCGGCTCATCCACTATCGGACCAGCTCGAGCGTTCGCTGGGACGTCGAGGAGTACCTCGAGTCGAAGGGGCTGCGTCCCAAGATCGCGGCCGAGAGCGACGATGCGCTGTTCCTCGTCGAGGCGGCGGCACGCGGCGGCTACGTTGCCTTCGTTCCGCGCTCCGTCGCGCGCGATGCGATCGCGGCGGGCCGACTCACCGAGATCGCGGAGGTTGACTCCGTGCGTGCGGGCGTCTACGCGCTCTACCAGGATGGCGCGAGCTCGGGCCTCGCGAAGCGCGCGGTCGAGGTTCTCGTCGAGCACGTCCAGGCCAGCAAGGGTGGCGGATCCGCGTAGTCGGCGAGCCGTCAGACCGGCGTGATATCGCCACGCATGGTCAAGAAAGCGCTCAAAGCGCCGCGCAGCGTGCATCGCTGCGATCGCTGCGGCCATGTCGAGATCCGCTGGCTCGGCCGATGTCCGGCGTGCCACGAGTGGAACTCGCTGGTCGAGGAGGTCGACAGCGCCGGCCACGCGCGTTCGAGCGCCGGCGGTTCCACGGACGGCCAGGCGCCGATCTCGATCGCCGAGGTCCGCGAGATCAGCGCCAACGACCGCGCGCGCACCGGTATCGGTGAGCTCGATCGCGTGCTCGGCGGCGGACTCGTCGCGGGCAGCCTCGTGCTGCTCGGTGGCGACCCGGGCATCGGCAAGTCGACACTTCTGATCCAGGCGCTCTCCGGGCTCGCGAGCGGCGGGTCCGTGCTCTACGCAACGGGCGAAGAATCGGTCGCGCAAACCGCGATGCGCGCCCGGCGCGTCGGTGCCGCGGATGCAAACCTCGCCGTCCTCGCCGAGACCGACGTCGAGCGCATCCTCGCGCACGCGCAGACCCGCCGCCCCGCGATCCTCGCCGTCGACTCGATCCAGACCGTCTACACGCCCATGCTCGACTCGATCCCAGGCTCGCTCGCGCAGGTCCGCGAGTGCGCGAGTCGGCTCATGCAATACGCAAAGACCTCCGGCGTCCCCACCATCCTCGTCGGCCACGTCACCAAAGATGGTGGCCTCGCAGGACCCAAGACCCTCGAGCACCTCGTCGACGTCGTGCTCCAGCTCGAGGGGGACGGCGGGCCCTACCGCATCCTGCGCGCCCACAAGAACCGCTTCGGCTCGACGCAGGAGATCGGCGTGTTCGAGATGCGTGGCGCCGGCATGGCCGAGGTCACGAACCCATCGGCTCACCTGCTCGCCGAACGCCCGATCGGCGCGCCGGGCTCGGTCGTCGTCGCCTCGGCCGATGGCGCGCGGCCCCTCCTCGTCGAGATCCAGGCGCTGGTCGCCCCCGCAAGTGCGGGCCTCGGCCGCCGCACCGCGGCCGGCGTGGACTCGAACCGCGTCGCGCTTCTCCTCGCCGTCCTCGCGCAGCGCGCGAACTGCGACGTGCTCGCCCGCGACATCTTCGTCAATGTCGCGGGCGGCCTCCGCCTCAACGAGCCCGCGATCGATCTCGGCGTTGCCTGCGCCATCGCCTCCTCCGCGCGCGGCCGTGCCATCGATGCGAAGACCGTCGTGTTCGGCGAGGTCGGGCTCGCCGGCGAGATCCGCGCCGTCCCGCTGTGCGAGCAGCGGCTCGCGGAGGCCTCGCGCCTTGGCTTCACGCGCGCGCTGCTGCCGATCCAGAATCGGGCGAGGCTCGAGCATGACTTCGGCATGGACCTCGTGCCGATCGATCGCCTGTTCTCGGCGCTCGATCAGCTGTAACGGCGCACCGCGCGGGGTGGGGGCGCGTGCTCGCGGCTATCGCTCATGCGCCCGACATGCTCGATGCGCTTCGCTCGTCTACGTGGGCGGCTCTCCTCGGCACAGGTGGTACGCACGAACCGAGCACTGGCGCAGCCGTAGAACTTCTTCTTGGCATTCTTGGCGTCCCCGGCTCTGCACACCCCCGAACCGAGCACCCGCGCCGCGCCCGGAGTCTCTGCGCGGCCTACCGTCTATCGGCGGTGAACGTTTCGGAGGACACGCAGCACGGCCAGGGAGCGCACGCTCAGGTTCCAGACGCCCACACGCCCGACGAGCGCTCCCGACAGACACACGTCCGCGCGGCGAAGCCGTACGATATGCCCGCGTGAACGAGCCGCCCGATCTGTCGCGACCTGCGGCGCACGTGCTGCTCCAGGTGATGGTGCTGCTGTGGGGCTGCACCGCGATCCTCGGGCGCTTGATCAGCATCGAGGCGATTCCGCTGGTCTGGTACCGGCTGGTGCTCGTGGTGATCGTGCTCGCCGCGATCGTCCCGCTGCGCGGTCATGCGATCCGCATCCCGCGACGCGCGGCACTGCGCTACGGCGTCGTCGGGGCGATCATCGGCGTGCACTGGCTGTGCTTCTACGGTGCGATCAAGCACGCGGGCGTGTCGACTGCCGTGCTCACGCTGTCGACGGTCACGTTCTTCACCGCCCTCATCGAGCCGCTCGTGTACAGGCGACGCATCGATGTGGGGGAGATCGTGATCGGGGCGATCGTGGTCGGTGGTGTCTCGCTGCTGTTGCAGATCGAGCTCGAGGCGGATGTGCTGGGGCTCGCGCTAGGACTGATGTCTGCGCTGCTCGCGGCGACGTTCGGCGTGTTGAACGGCAAGCTCGCGCGCCGCGAGCCGCCCGAGCGGCTGATGCTCTACGAGCTGGGCGCGGCGCTCGCGGCGGTCAGCCTGTGCTTCGCGGTCGTGCCGTCGCAGTTCGTTGCACCGTGGGAGCTGGCCACGGCGGACGTCGGCTGGCTTGTCGTGCTCGCGGTGCTGTGCACGGCGGTCCCCCAGATCTGGGTGATCCAGCTGCTGCGCGTGTTCTCGCCGTTCACCATCGCGGTGACCGTCAACCTCGAGCCGGTGTACGCGCTGATCCTCGCGGCGATCGTGTTCTCCGACGAGCAGGCGCCGTCACTTCGGTTCTACGCGGGTGCAGCGATCCTGCTCGCGCTCGTCGTGTTGAATGCTCTCAGGAAGAGCAAGCGCAGCGCTCGGGCGACTGTCGACGGAAAACGCTGAACGTTAGCGACTCGTGCCGCTGATCGCTGAGAAGAGAGCGCTAGAAACGCGCTAGAACGTCAGCGACAGGTGCGTCTGGATCGTGTGGGCCGTGCTCGCAGAACCCGTGTTCGACTGCTGCGTGTCGGGGTCCGTGCCGTAGCCGAACACAGGGTTCGTCGTGCTCGCGTCGGTCGGGTGGCTCATCGCCGAGAACGGGAACAGCACGCCGTACGAGATGCCGAGGCGGAGGCCGCCGGTCGTGTACGCGATGTCGGCGTTGAACTCGGTGCCGTACATCGTGGAGTTACCCGGCGTCGCGACGGGCTTGAGCGCGAACGAGGTGATGTTCGCGACACGGAGGGCGATCGCCTTGCTGAGCTCGTAGCCGAGGAACGGCTTGACGTAGCCGGCGTTGGTCACGGCGCCGATCAGGTGGCGCCACAGGATCATGTCGATCTTGTACTCGCGGTTGAACATGAACTGCGACAGCTTGTCGTCCTGGGGACATGCGGTGCCCGCGGCGCACGTGCCGAGGAGGTTCGCGTTCGAGATGTGCGTGTTGCCTTGCGGGTTGTTGTCCCACTGATCGCCGGAGGCGCCGCCGCCCTCGACGCCGATCCGGAGCTTGCCCTCGAGTCCCTTCCACGAAACGCGCGCCGTGCCGCCGAACTTGCGGATGTCGGCGCCCTTGCGGCCGTAATCCGAGAGTCCGCCGATCGATCCGAGCTGCGCGACGAACTCACCCTCGAGCTGCCAGCGACCGTAGCCGAGCTTGGCCCACAGATCGGGCGTGTACGTCTTCATGTCGCGCGGAACGAACCGCCCAACGGTTGCGAGGTCGCCGCCGAGCGTGAAGCCGTTGAGGTCGTTGTCCCAGCTCTGGGTCTTGTACTCGAAGTAGATGCCGTAGTTGAACGAGACGTCGCCGCGGTCGACCTTGTCCTTGAACTCCTGCGGCGAGTCCATCTTCGAGATCACGCCGATCCAGCCGTCTTGGTCGTCGGTGTCGTCGAGGTCGAACGGATGACCTTCGCGGCCACGGCCGGCTGCGGTCTGGTTCGAGACGAGGCGGGTTGACGCCCAGTCGGCGGCGAGCATCGCGCGCAGATCCGTACCGGGGATCAGCGCGGAGAAGCTGACGCGATCGACGGTGTCGCCGTAGTCGGCGTCGAGATCGTAGGTGCCCGCGATCGGATCGTGGCCACCGGCGTTCGAGAAGATGCCCATGCCCCAGTGGTTCGGCATCCGGCCGAACTTGAGGATGCCGAGCGGGATCGCGACCTCGGCCCACGCGCGCTTGATGACGATCGAGTCGCGGTCGCTGTTCTTGCCGGCCTGCGGCGGATCCTGGTTGCTGTTACCAAACGCGCCGAGCGGCGGCAGGTTCAGATCACTGTAGGTCCCGAGCGCCTGGTTGACCGGCGTCGAGCCGAGCACCAGGTTGTCGAGGATGTCGGCCTGGATGTGAACCGACGTTCCCTCGTCGAGGTTGATCGTGGGCTCGAGGCGAAGCCGCATGTTCGCGTTCGACAGGTTCTTGCACGGCGGGTCGACGGACTCCGTGTAGCAACCCATCGCGCGCGGGAACGGCGCACCACCGAGATCGCTGCCATTACGAGCGCGATCGAGGAAGCCGAGGTGGAAGTTCTTGAACCATTCGGTGCGCAGGCGGAAGTAGCCGTCGATCTCGATCAGCTTCCACCGCTTGCGGCGGCCCTTCGGCGGCGGCAGTGCAGGCGTTGTCGGCAGGAGACCAGGATTCTTTGGCGCCGCCTCGGCGACACCCTCCTTCTTCTCCTCGCCCGCGGGCTGCGCAGGGCCGCCCATTCCGCCAGGGTTCATGCCGCCGCCTGGGGAGATCTGCGCTTCGGCCACCCCGGTGGTGACCAGACAGAGCCCGACGACGATGCCCCTCAGTGAGTGGCCGCGAGTTGAATAAGGCATGGGAAACACGGGGGTTTTGGGCATCAGGCGACTGCGATTAGGCCGCGGACTATAGACAGGGCCATTCGGCCGGGTCAAACGCGCCAGGCAACGAAGTCACTAATCGGGCGCGTCTAGATTCGTGAGGTTATGGTTCCTGTCGATGGCTACTGACCACTCCGCGCTGCATCGCGTTGCCTGGCTCGTGCTCGGGATGGCATGGAGCGGCTGCGCGCCGTCGTTTCGTCCACCGGAGCCGCCTCCAGAGCCGGGCCCGGTCGGCAAGCTCGAGCCCCGGCGTGGACCCGTGGGTGGCGGCAGGCAGATCGTCGTTGGAGAGATGTGCCCGCTCGGCGCCGCGGGCCGGCCGGCGATCGCACCGCTGATCATGCATGCAGTGCAGTGGACCAGTGCTGCGAGCGAGGTCTCGAACGCGATCGAGCGCGGTAGCGTGCCGCGGTTCGTGGTGTACGGCGTCGACGGCAAGCCGGCCGGCGCGTTCGACACGGTCGGGATCGCGGACATTGGCCTCGAGCAGCAGATCGCCTCCGGGACCTACGTCGGCGCGTCGCCATGCACGGCGGACGCGGGGCAGGGCGCGCGCACCGAAGATCCGGCGTGCGGCGTGGCAACGCGCGGCTGTGGTCTCGCGGTCGGCGAGATCACGCGGCCCGATGATCCGCCCGAGACCCCGACGTTCACCACCGGCGGCGCCTGCCTGTCGGGCGATGCGCTCGCGATCGATATCGACGGCGACAAGATCGCCGAGTCGTTTCCGCTCGCGGGCGTGCTCGACGGCGTGCGCAGCCCCGCGGACGAATGGTCGGCAGGACCCACCGCCGGCGCAGCGTGCGCGCCGACGTTCGAGCTCTTCGACGTGCGGCTCGTACTGCCGCCCGAGCCCGGCAAGCAGATCGATACCAAGGCCACGGTCACGCTCGACGTGCTCGGCGTGATCGACCTCGATGGCGACGGTCGCAAAGAGGTCGTGCTCGCGCTGCGATTCCCGACCGTGCGAACGATCGTCGTCTACACCGCGCCCGGTTCGGCGCAGCGGCTCGAGCTCGCGGGCGAGAGTGAATCGTTCCCGAGGTAGGTCCGAGTGCGTGCCAACCGTGTTGGCGCAGCAGGGCATGGCGGCCCGAGATTTTCGCGGGCGCGCCGTGTGTCGCCGCCGGGTTAGCCGGTGGATCCGCAGTTGCACGAAGACGAGGTCACATGCGTCCTCTCAGCCTGGTCTTGATGTTCGCGGCGTGTGGCGGCAGGGGCGATGGTGCGGTGCTGTCGTTCACCGCACCGGATGGACCGGCCGGGGCGGCGCGGATCGAGCTTGTGCTCGCGAGCGCCGTGTCGGACGCAAAGACCACGGCGAACCAGCGCATGCGGCCGGGAATCTTGATGGAGGAGTCGGTCGTCTACTACCGCCAGCGCTCGAGCGTCGATGCGATCCTGGGCGTGGGCCACCTCGATGGCTACGAGGTCCGGATCGAGCCCGACCAGACGGTCGTCGAGGACAAGACGTTGATTCCGTTTGCGCTGATCTTTGACGCACAGGACGCTTTGATCGGCGTTGGCACCGTCAACGATGGCAACGGCATCCCGAGCCCGGTACTCGTGAAGCCAGGCACGGTCGCGTCGTACGACATCACCGTGGTGCGGCTCGCCCCGGATACCGATGACGGCGGCGTCGCGGTCGGTCAGGGGCACGCGATCGTGTGCGAGGGACAGCAGGGTTCGTGGCCCAGTGGTGCCGTGTGGAGATCAGAGAGGGGACCGCAAATCCGCTTGCTGCTCCCCGACGTCTCCAAGGATCCCGATTCGACGGATGCGGTGGCTCGCGAGACGGACCTCGACTGCGACTTGCACGCGGCCGACGAGCGCGACTGCGACGATCTTCGCGCCGCCTACCACCCGGGTCAGACCGAGACGTGCGATGGAGCGGATACCGACTGCGATGGTCGCCTGCTGGAGCTGATCGAGGGCTGCGCGGCGCCGATCTCAGGGACCTGCAGCGCACCGGGGGTCCAGCTCTGCACCGAGGGGACGAACAACCCTGCACCCGCCTGCGTGACCAGCGCGGCTTGCGGCTGCGTTTTGCCCGCTTCAGACCCACTCGGGTGCCTCGCGTGCGAGCTCGATGGAGTCGGATCAATGGGCGGGTCGGGACCGATTGACGCCTGCGCGCCGGCCGTCGGCAAGATCCTCATCGACAGCTGCCAGGCGCCAGGTTGTTCGGTGGACGTCGTCGGCGCAGATGGTCCGTGGGAGCTCGAGATCGGGCCGGATCAAGCCGGTCCGTTCTCGGCGCGGCTGACGCACATCACCGCGGGCTACTACTTCCTGCGCGCGACATACCTGGGCTCGTCGCCTTTCCCACCGAACACGAACACGATCGGTGGCGCGTACATCGCGATCACCGGCCCGCAAGGTGGTCCCGCGGTTCTCCAGCCTATCAACCTCGAGCTCGCGATCCAGCCCCTGGACGAGTGCCAACCTTCGGGCGCGACGGGCAACAACATCATGCGCTGTAGGCCGTGATCGGATAGCGTCGTCGCGTGCGACAAGATGTCGGTCAGCTTCTCTGGGTCGGCTTCGCATCGACCACGGTTCCTGCGGAGCTGCGCGATCGGCTCGACACAGGGCGCGTCGGTGCGACCGTGCTGTTCAAGCGCAACCTCGTGATCGAACCGGCCACGGCGAACGGGATCACGCAGGACGTGATCGATCTCGATGCGCTGACCGCGCTCAACCGCGAGCTCCACCGCAGCGCACCCGACGGAACGCCAGCGCTGATCTCGGTGGATCAGGAAGGTGGTCTCGTCCAGCGCGTGCGTGCGCCCGCGACCCACTGGCCTCCGATGCGCACCCACGACGGCTTCGCGGCTCCCGATGACGAAGCGCTCGCCGAGCAAGTCGGTCGCGCGATGGGCGACGAGCTCCGCGCACTCGGCTTTGACATCGACTTCGCGCCGGTGCTCGACATCCACACCAACCCGGCGAACCCGATCATCGGTGATCGCGCGTTCGGGACCGAGGCCGAGACTGTCACGCGCCGCGCCCTCGCGTTCGCCCGCGGCCTCGACCATGCCGGCGTGCTCGCGTGCGGTAAGCACTTCCCTGGTCACGGCGACACCGCGACGGACAGCCACCTCGAGCTGCCGCGGATCGATCACGCGTGGGAGCGCCTCGAGCGCGTCGAGCTA
>JAYUYE010000374.1:0-1730 GCA_043752985.1 Myxococcales bacterium | reverse complement strand
ACTCCGATCGTCACCCTGCGCCGGCGAAGAAGAAGCGCCAGCCCACGGTGATGCTCGAGAAGCCCGTCGAAGAGGGCGACGGCGAGACGCACTACGATCTCGGCCTTGCCTACAAAGAGATGGGCCTCATGGACGAGGCGATCAAGGCGTTCGACAAGGCGCTCCGGGCGCCGGGCCGCGAGGTCGGCTGCCGCGTGATGATCGGCCTCTGCCAGCGGGAGCAGCAGAACCACTCCGAGGCGATCCACCAGTTCAAGCAGGGCCTGCACGCCGATCCCACCGACCGTGAGCGGCAGTCGCTCTACTACGAGATCGCATGCACGTACGAGCAGCTCGGCGACCTCGGCGAGGCGCTCTACTACTTCGAGATGGTGACCAAGCGCGACCCCGGCTTCGCCGACGTCAACCAGCGTGTGATGCGGCTGCGGTCCCAGGGCGGCCGCGCGCAGCACAGCGACGACGACATCTGATCCGCCGAGGTGGTAAGCCTCGTCCATGACGACGCGCAACGAGACCGACAGCATGGGCACGGTCGAAGTCGACGACGCGCGCTACTGGGGCGCCCAGACGCAGCGCTCGATCGAGAACTTCCGGATCGGGATCGAGAGGATGCCGCCGTCGCTGGTCGGCGCGCTCGCCACGATCAAGAAGGCCTCCGCGCTGGTCAATCAGGAGCTCGGCCTCCTGCCCGCCGAGATCGCCACGCTGATCGCACAGGCCGCCGACGAGGTGATCGCGGGGCGCCACGAGGTCGAGTTCCCGCTCGTGATCTGGCAGACCGGGAGCGGCACCCAGACGAACATGAACGTCAACGAGGTGATCTCGAACCGCGCGATCGAGCTGGCCGGCGGCGTGCGTGGCTCGAAGAAGCCGGTGCACCCGAACGATCACGTCAACATGTCGCAGAGCTCCAACGACGTGTTCCCGACGGCGATGCACATCGCGATCGCCGCGCGTATCGACTCGCACCTGCTGCCGCATGTGATGCAGCTCCGCGAGACCTTGGATGCCAAGGCGCAGGCGTTCGCCAACATCGTCAAGATCGGCCGCACTCATCTCCAGGACGCGACGCCGCTGACGCTCGGCCAGGAGATCAGTGGCTGGGTCGCGCAGCTCGATCACGGCATTGCTTCCGTTCGCGCCACGCTGCCCGCGCTGCACGAGCTCGCTCTCGGCGGCACGGCCGTCGGGACCGGCCTCAATGCGCACCCCGAGTACGCGGTCCGTGTCGCCGCAAAGATCGCCGAGCTGACGAGCCGGCCGTTCGTCACCGCGAAGAACAAGTTCGCCGCGCTCGCGTCACACGATGCGATCGTCGCGTGTCACGGTGCGATCAAGGCGCTGGCCACCAGCTTGATCAAGATCGCCAACGACGTACGCTGGCTCGCGAGTGGGCCGCGCAGCGGACTCGGCGAGCTGTCGATTCCCGAGAACGAGCCGGGCAGCTCGATCATGCCGGGCAAGGTCAACCCGACCCAGTGCGAGGCGATGACGATGGTCTGCGCCCAGGTGATGGGTAACGACGTCGCGATCTCGATCGGCGCGGCGAGCGGAAACTTCGAGCTCAACGTGTTCAAGCCGCTGATCGCACACAACGCACTGCAGTCGATTCGCCTGCTCGGCGACGTCTGCAAGTCCTTCGACGAGCACTGCGCGCGCGGCATCGAGCCGAACCGCGCCGAGATCAAGCGCAAGCTCGACGGCAGCCTCATGCTGGTGACGGCGCTCGC
>JAYUYE010000373.1:0-4618 GCA_043752985.1 Myxococcales bacterium | reverse complement strand
AACTTCATGGTCGGCCGCTCGGGCGTGCTGACGCCGTCGCTGTCGTACCAGTACACGACCATCAACACGGACATGGGCGCCACTGACGTCACTGTTGTCGCCCTGACCAGCGCGCTGCAGATCAACATGGGCTACACGGCGATGTGGTGAACCGCACCTGCTCGTAGCTAGCGATTCCGAGTAGCCTCGTCGGTGTGAAAGCCGACGAGGTTCTCGCGCGCGTGGTCCTCCCCGACGGGAAGGAGATGACGCTCGTCCGCTGGGATCGGCACATCGGGATCGAGGTCGGCGGACGGCCGCTGATGACGAGCCACGACCACGGGTCTGAGGACGAGCTCGGCGCGCTGGTCGGCGATGCGGTCATCGGGATCGCAAAGCCACGGATCCTGATCGGCGGCCTCGGCCTGGGCTTCACGTTGCGCGCGGCGCTCGATGTGTTGCCCCGCGCGGCCCGCGTGGACGTCGCGGAGCTGGTGCCCGAGGTGGTGGCGTGGAATCGCGGCGCGCAGGGGAAGCTGGCGAGGCGTCCGCTCACCGACAAGCGGGTCAAGGTCCTTGTCGAGGACGTTGGCGAGGTGATCAAGCGCAGCACCGGCTACGACGCGATCCTGCTCGACGTCGACAACGGCCCCGATGCGCTCGTGCACGCGGGCAACGCAGGCCTCTACAAGCGCGCCGGCCTGATGCGCGCCCGCAAGGCGCTGCGTCCCGGTGGCGTGCTCGCCGTGTGGTCCGCGTTCGGATCGCGGACGTTCACGATCTGGCTCGTCGAGGTCGGCTTTGCGGTCACGATGCAGCGCACGAAGCCGACGACACCCGGCGGTCCGCGCTACTACATCTGGCTCGCGCGTCGCGAGTAGCGTTTCATCTCTGCATGTCGGCGAGGACGTTGACCGTCTCGTCGAGCCACGGATCGCGCGCGAGGCTGTCACGCCACTTCTGCGCGCGGTCATCGGTCTTGCCGCCGGGGCCGGGCGCCACGGGGGGCGGCGCCGCCGGATCGTCGATCGACTTGACGCCAAGCTTGACCGGCATCTCGGTGGTCTCGGGCGACACGGCCTCGAGCGCCGCGCGCTGCTCCTTGCGGCGAGCCTCCCACGCCGTGCGCAAGAGCGGTACGCGGGTGTCCTTCTGCCGCTCGCGGAGGAGGGCTACCGTGGTCGCGATCTTCGACAGCGTCGGGTTCTTCGCCACACGCGCAGCACTGCTCTTTGCGAGCGCGGATACATTCCACTTCGCCTGCCACTTGTCGTGCGGCGCTGCTGGGATCTGCGACCACGCGAGTGCGTGCTCGAGCTCGCGCTCGCCGGTCTCGAGGTGACCGGTCGGATCGGGGAGCAACACATCCGGCGTCACACCTTCGCGCTGGGTCGATGATCCGCTGACGCGGAAGAACTGCTGGATCGTGATCTTGAGGACGCCGAGGTCGGTGGAGCCGCCGCGATCGAGGTCTGCGAGGGTCTGGACCGTGCCTTTGCCGTGCGTAGGCGACGTGCCGACGATCAGCGCGCGGCCGTAGTCTTGGAGGGCGCCCGCGACGATCTCCGACGCCGACGCGCTGAACCGATCGACGAGCACGATCACCGGGCCGTCATATTCGATGCCCTTCTTGTCGTCGTCGTGGACCTCGCGCTGCTTGCGGTTGTCCTGGACCTGGACGACCGGACCGGAGTCGATCAGGTCGCCCGTTATCTCGACCGCATCACCGAGGATGCCGCCGCCGTTGCTGCGGAGATCGAGGATCACGCCGGCGACCTTGCGCGTCCGCATGTCAGCGAGCAACTTGCGCACGTCGGACGCCGCCGTCCGCGGGCTGCCGCGTCCTCCGTAGAAGCTCGGGAGGTGGATGTAGCCGACGTCCTTGAGGCCCTTCTTCGAGAGCACTGCGCCCTTCGCGTAGGCTTCATCGAGAACGACCTTGTCGCGGGTGATCGTCACCGTCTCCTCCGCGCCACCCGACTTCTGCACGCGAAGCGTGACCCGGCTGCCCTTGGGACCGCGGATCATCTTCACGACCTCGTCGATGCGCATGTCGACGACGTCGACCGGTTCCTTGCCGTCGGCGGTGACCGCGAGGATCAGATCGCCTTGCGCGACGCCGCCCTGGCGCCACGCGGCACCGCCGGGAACGAGCTCGACGATCTCGATATAGTGATCGCGCTCGCGCAGCACCGCGCCGATGCCCTCGAGCGAGCCGCTCATCTGGATGTCGAAGTTCGCCTTATCCGACGGCGGCAGGTACAGGGTGTGCGGATCGAGCGCCGAGACGACCGCGTTGATCACGTCGGCCGCGGCGTCGAGCTTCGCGGGCGTCCGCAGGCGGGCGAACCGGCCCGAGTAGGTCTTCGCGAGATCCTCGCGCGCCTTCGCCTCGCGGAGAGCGGCCGTCTTCGGGATCTTGTCGAGCGGGATCGCCGACCGATCCTCGTCGATCTTCTCCCCCGGCTTCGCACCCTTCTTCTTCTTCGGAGGCTCGAGGCGCGCTTCCATCTGCGCAACGCGCTCGAGGACCTCGAGCTCGAGCCGGCGGCGCCAGCGCTCGCGAAGCTCTTGCTCGGTCCCGGCGAGCTCGACCTTCTTGGGATCGATCTCGATGAACTCCTCCTTGGTGAAGTCCATCGGTGCGGCCAGCAGCTCGGCGGTCAGCTTGTCGACCACGGCCACCCGCGCGGCGAACCGCTTCGCGCCGTCATGCGCGAGGTCGAGCGAGCCGGAGCGGAGCTCATCGTCGATCTTGTCGGCGTAGACCTCGAGCGCCTTCGAGTCGGCGGTGAGCAGGAACATCTTCCCGCCGTCGAGCCGGTCGAGGTACGTCTTGAACGCCTCGCGTGACACCTCGTCGTCAATCTTCTTGTGGAGCAAGTGCTCCTGCTCGATCAACTTGAGCACCGTCGCGGATAGCGCGGCTTCGCGAGGATCGGGGGCCGGCACCGAGACCGCCGGGACCGCGGGAGCCGATCCCGTGACCACGGGGGGCACCGTTCGAGCCGCCATCGGACCGGGGGCTTCCTGGGTAGCAGGCGCCGTCGACGAGCATCCGGCGAACGCAAAGATCAGAGCGACAACGGCTGAAAAGCGGGTCACGCTCCCATGCTAGCTCGATCCGCCGCGCCGCGCCGCCCTCGAAGAGCCGGCTAACTCATGGATCCCGCTGGATTGTCGACTGCTGATACGAGACCTCAGCGACCGGCGACACGGTGATAGGGCCCGCGTGATGATCATCCTCGCTCGCAGCAGGCAACGCCTCTACTGTTTGGACCATGCGTAGCCTTGAGTGGGTTGTCCTTGCTGCTGCTCTGGCCGTGCCGTCCGTCGCGTCCGCCGAGGTCTGGCAGGACCGCTACCTGCCATGCGAGCCAGGCACGGCGAACGAGCTCGCGATCACCTCGTCCTCGCACATTCTCTACGTCAACGACTGCCTGCCCAACGGCTGCGTGGTCCGCAACGGTAACGACAGCTCGCTGACCAACACGTCCTCGATCTCGGCGACCGGCACCACGGTCACGATGCAGCCGTACATGCACGGCAAGGATCACTGGGACAAGGTCATCGCGTGCGTGCGCGAGACGTTCGAGCCGTTCGACGTCCAGGTCGTCACCGATGATCCGGGAACGGTGCCGCACTACGAGGTGATGGCGGCCGGCACCTCCGCGCAGCTCAACCCGACGATCATGAACGCGGGCGGCATCGCGCCGTTCATCGCTTGTGGTGCACAGCGCAACAATCTCCTCTCGTTCGTGTTCGCGAACCAGACGCCGGGTATCGAGTATCTGTGCGGCGCGATCGCTCACGAAGCGGGACACACGTGGGGCCTCAGCCACTCGATGGATCCGCTCGATCCGATGACGTACATGGATCTCGGTAGCCTCAAGGAGTGGCAGAACGCCGAGCAAGTGTGCGGCACCGATGCGCCGCAGAACTGCCGCTGCTTCCCCGACACGCAGAACAGCTTCCGCTACCTGCGCGACACGTTTGGCTTCGCGGCGGGTCTCGCCGAACCGTCGATCACGATCAACAACCCCGCCGACGGCGCCTGGGTCAAGCCGGGCTTCGGCATCAGCGCATCGTTCGTGTCGCCGCTCGATACGCTGTCCGTCGGCATGGCGATCGACACCGCCGCATCACTGCCTGCCTCGAACGGCGTGCTCGCGTGGAACGCACCCACTTCGCTCGGAGCCGGCGCGCACGCGATCAAGGTCACCGCGATCGACTTCGGCGACCGCACGGTCACACAGACGGTCAACGTCAAGGTCACGGCGTCGTGCGCGAGCGGGAGCTCGTGCGACGACGGTTTCCACTGCCTCGGCGGCCTGTGCCTTCCCGGCGGAAGCTACGACGGCGGTCTCGGCGCCGCGTGCGAGAGCAACGGCGATTGCGTCACGGGCACCTGCTCGTCCGACGGCACGGACTCGAAGTGCACTGGAACCTGCGACATGAACGCGTCGTGCCCGTCGGGCTTCGACTGCATCGACGGTGCAAATGTCTGCTGGCCGGAAGCAGAGGGCGGCTGCAGCACGTCGGGTGGTTCACGCGGATCGATGATCGCCATGCTTGCCGCGATGCTGTTCGGTCTGCGCCGCCGCCGCCGCTAGGGGCGAGCCCGCCACGAGAACGTCGC
>JAYUYE010000372.1:0-1732 GCA_043752985.1 Myxococcales bacterium | reverse complement strand
ATCACGCGCTCGGTCTCGGCGTCGACCGACGACAGCGAATCGTCGAGGACGAGCAAGCGCGGTGCAGAGGCCAGGGCGCGGGCGAGCGCGACGCGCTGGCGCTGGCCACCGGAGAGCGTGATGCCACGCTCGCCGACGATCGTGGCGAGCCCCTCGGGCATCACCGCGAGGTCACGCGTCAAGCCAGCGGCCGCCGCGGCTGCAGTCACCCGCGGCTCGTGGCTGAGGTCGGCCGCCGCAGCCATCCCGATCACGCGCTCGAGCTCGCGGGCACGCGCCGCCGGGATCGCGGTGCCGCCGCCGTACCCCATCGCGATGTTGTCGGCGATCGTCGTCGAGAACAGGAACGCCTCCTGCGGTGCGTAGCCGATCTGACCGCGCAGCGACGCGAGGGGCACGGTGGTGACGTCGCGGCCGTCCATGAACACGGTGCCCGCGGGGATGTCCATCAGCCGGCACATCGCATCGACGAGCGTGCTCTTGCCGGCACCGGTGCGCCCGACGATCGCGGTGATCGTGCCGGGCTTGAGCTCGACATAAATGTGCTCGAGCAGCGTGCGGTCGCCGATCCGGATCGTCAGGTCCTTGATCTCGACATGCGCGGGCTTCGCGCTCTCGGGGAGCGGAGGGCCCGCACCGTCGGGGATGTCAGGCTTCGTGTCGGAGAGCTGGCACAGCCGCTGCCACGACACCTTGCCGCGTTGGACGAGCGCGAGCATGAAGCCGAGCGTGAGCGTCGGCCACACCAACCGCGCGAGGTATCCCGAGAAGGCTACGAGGTCACCCTTCGTCATGTCGCCGTGGATGTAGGCCCGGCCGCCAAACAGGATCAGGATCGCCATCCCGAGCGCGGCAAGCGTTGACAGGATCGGACCGAGTTGGATGCGGACCTTGGCCGCCTCCATGTTCTCGCGGAGCAAGGTCTGCGACCCCTCGACGAAGCCGGCGCGGCGGACACTCTCGAGCCCGTAGGTCTTGATCACCTGGATCGCCCCGAGATCCTCCTGGAGTCGCGACGACAGCGCACCTAGCTTCTCCTGCACCGCGCGCTGCGACTTGTACATCCGTCGACTCATCGCCTGCCCGACGATGTAGATCAGCGGAAACGGAACGATGGCCCAGAGCGTGACGACCGGATCCGTGTACAGCATGACGCCGAGCACCGAGCCGAATGCGAGGATGGCATTGCCGAGGCTGACGATCCCGAACCCCCACATCGCGCGGACGGTCTGGACGTCGTTGGTGAGCCGCGACATCACGTCCCCGGTCGGATGGTCGCGGTAGTACGCTGGCGACATCGTCATCAGGTGACCGAAGAGATCGGAGCGCAGGTCGTACTCGGCAGCGCGACCCGCATTGAAGATGAAGACCCGCGAGGCGATCCGGGTCGCGGCGGTCAGCGCCGCGAACACGGCCATCATCCCGACGAGCTGGAGGATGTAGCTCTGGTCCTCGATCCCGAGCGCATCGACCGCGCGTCCCATCATCGCCGGGACGCCGAGATAGAATGCGTTCGTCAACCCCAGCATCAGCACGCCCCAGGCGAGTGGTGCTCGATACGGCTTGAGGTAGCCGAGGGAGCTGCGCGTAGCGCCGGGCACTGCCGAGTCTCTCTACCACCGATCAACAGCGCGAGGATTGCTCGCCCCCGGTCGTTCGGGCAGCGCGCCGATCCCACGCGGCAGATCAGCATCACCCGTAACCGCTCGAATCAACTTGCCCCTGCGGTTGT
>JAYUYE010000371.1:0-1733 GCA_043752985.1 Myxococcales bacterium | reverse complement strand
CGAGGATCACCGAATCGGGGTCGTGCGTGTGCACGACGACCTCGCCGCGAATCCCGTGGGCCCGCGCGATGCCGCCTATCTCGAGACGGGGATCGCCTCGCATCGAGGGACCGGGCTTATTCGAGGATCTCGACGAGCGTGCGCTTGCGCGAGCGAGGCGCGCACGCCTGCACGATCGTGCGGAGCGCACGGGCGGTCTTGCCGCCGCGGCCGATCACCTTGCCGAGGTCCGGCTCAGCGACTTCGAGCTCGTAGACGTTTGCCTGGCGCTCCTCGACGAGCTCGACCCGAACTTCATCGGGCTTTTCGACGAGGTTGACCGCCATGTAGCGGATCAGCTCGGCGAGATCGGGGGAGACGGCCTGCGGACGGTTCGCGCCACCATCGCCACCCTGGCGATCGTTGCGGTCGTCGCGATCATCGTCCTCGTTCATTGCGGGCTGACGGTCTTGGCGGCGGTCCGCGCGGTACGACGGATCACGGCGGCGAGCGTGCCCGAGGGCTGCGCTCCAACCTTGATCCACTTCTCGTAGCGCTCGGCGTCGAGCTTCAAGACCTTGGTGGTCGGGTGATAGGTACCGAGGAGCTCGATGAAGCGACCGTCGCGGGCGCAGCGCTTGTCAGCAGCCACGATCCGGTAGAACGGGGACTTCTTCTTACCCTGACGAGAGAATCGAATCGCGACAGACATGGAGATCCTCAACCAAAAAATGGAATCGAGAGCGGCGCAATCTACTCAGGCATACCCCCCCTGTCAACGTGCTATACGACCGTCATGTTCCGCCGGGTTGGGCTTCTGGCCGCGCTCGTAGCAGCGGCCTGTTGCTCGAAATCTGAAGTAAAAGGCGGCGGGGGGGCCGCTGCCACGGTGGCAGGTCCGACGTTTTCGTTGATCGGCCTCGCCGAGATGCGTGGCCAGATCGGCCCCTGTGGGTGTACCAGCGACCCGCTGGGCGACATCTCCCGCACGGCCAAGCTGGTCGACAGCATCCGGGCCCAGCGCCAGCCGGTGCTCGTGGTCGATGCCGGGTCCCTGCTCTACTCCAAGGTCCCGGTGCCGGAGCACCTCGAGGCGCAGGAGGAGCTGAAGGCAAACCTTCTGGCGCAGACCTACAAGGATGCGCTCGCGGTCGGGGCGATCGGCCTGGGCCCGATGGACCTGGGGAAGGGACCCGACAAGCTGCGGTTCCCCCGCCACGCGATCAATGTGGCACCCGACGCCAAGATCGCGGCCGAGGCGCCGAAGATCATCGAGCTCGCAGGCGCGAAGGTGGGCGTGTTCGGGGTGATCGCGACCGACGCGTTCGCCGGGCTCGCGATCACCGACCCTGTCGCCGCGGGCAAGGCGACGGTCGCCGACCTCGAGAAGCAAGGCGCGCAGATCATCGTTGGCCTCGTGCAGGCCGGCAGCAAGAAGGATGCGGTCAAGCTCGTCCGCGACATCGGGGGCATCGATGTCTCGATCGTGGGCCTCGGTGCCGTTGCGCCCGAGCCCGAGCGGGTCGAGACCGAGGCGACCAAGGTCGGCGACGGCTGGCTCGTGATCCCCGGCAATCGCGGTCAGGTCGTGTCGCGGATCGACATCACGGTGCGGCCCGGCGCGTCGCCGCTCGTCGATGCGGTCGGTCCCGGTGCCGCGGCGACGCGGATCGCGTCGATCGACAAGCAGCTGACCGCGCTCAACGCGGACCTCGCGAAGTTCGCCACGGATCCCGACGCCGACAAGGCGTTCG
>JAYUYE010000370.1:0-1733 GCA_043752985.1 Myxococcales bacterium | reverse complement strand
ACATCCCGCGCTCGCTGTGGGACCAGATCCGGCCCGAGCTCGCCGACACGATCAGCTCGATCAAGATGGGCGACGTCAGCGACTTCTCGAACTTCATGGGCGCGGTGATCAAGCAGGGCGCGTTCGACAAGCACACGCAGGCGATCGCTGAAGCTCGCGAGACGACCGGCATGAAGATCGTGGCGGGTGGTGGCACCGATGGCCGCGAGGGCTGGTTCGTGCAGCCCACGCTGATCACGACCGAGGACCCCGGCGTTCGTCACATGAGGGATGAGTTCTTCGGTCCGATCCTCACGTGCCACGTCTATCCGGACCGCGCGTGGTCCGAGACGCTCGAGCTTGTCGACCGTACATCGCCCTACGCGCTGACCGGCGCGGTGTTCTCGCGCGACCGCGCTCCGATCATGGACGCGATGACCGCGCTGCGCGATGCGGCCGGCAACTTCTACATCAACGACAAGCCAACCGGCGCGGTCGTCGGACAGCAGCCGTTCGGCGGCGCGCGCGCGTCAGGCACCGACGACAAGGCTGGCTCGCCGCAGAATCTGATGAGGTTCACGGCGGCGCGTACGATCAAGGAGACGTTCGTGTCGCCGACCGATTACCGCTACGCGTTCCTCGACGCGCCCTGATCACGGGGCGTTCGGATCGTCGACGCACTCGAGCGCGCAACCGTCGTTGTCGGTGTCGCCGGGCACCTCGCCGGCCGGGCACTCGACCCAGATCGCCGGGCAGACAACCGAGTCGGGCACGCACTCGAGCGCGCAGCCATCGCCGTCGGTGTCGCCGGGGACCTCGCCATCGGCGCAGTCCGGTGCGATCTCGATGCACGCTATCGGCGCCGGGACGCACTCGAGCAGACAGCCGTCATTGTCGGTGTCACCGGGGACCTGCCCATCCGCACAATCCGGGGCGATCTCGATGCAGACGACGTCATCATCGTCGCCGAGCTGCGATTGATCCTCGCCGGTGGATGTTCCGGCGACGCACGATGACAGGCCAAGACACAGCGCAAGCAGCCGAGCAGAGTCGAGAAGATAGGACATGGTCACGTTCTCCTGGTTGTGCGTCCACGCTGAGCAAGGTCCGTTCCGCACCCCGACCCCGCACGGAGGATGCCCGCGGGGGCCTGGACCTCAGATTCCAGAGGTCGGAGGGCCGACTGAAGATGACTTCTCGTGGCTGACAGGCTGCGACGAGCGGTCCTCATCATCACAATCGGCGGTCGCAACGTGTCGCAGCTCTTTCGCCTTCTTGCCGTCGTCCGCATGATGCCGGCGCGCGCTCACGCGCATCGGAGCCTTGATGAATCGCAAGCTGATCGGTGGACTCCTCGCCCTCGTGGTCGCCGCTGTCGCGGTTTGGTTCTTGTGGCTGCGCGGAGGCGGCGACGAGCCGGTGGCTCGGACCGGGAGCAACACACGCTCTGCGGAGCAGCTCGCGGCGAACAAGCCGGTGACACCCGCGGCGACGCGTGACGGCCACATCAACGTCGAACCCGGTCGGTCGGGCAAGTGGACGCTCGATGTCGATCCGGACGGGCCGCTCGCGCTCGAGGGCCAGGTGCTGGGGCCCGACGGCAAGGGCGTCGGCAAGGCGATCATCAAGGTCGGGTCGTCTCCCGCGCGCACCACGGTCGCGGAGGACGACGGCACGTTCGCGTTCGACAAGCTGCTCGGTCGCAGCTACACGCTGAGCGCGACGAATGGCGATCTCGTCGGTTCGCTCGAGTT
>JAYUYE010000369.1:0-1735 GCA_043752985.1 Myxococcales bacterium | reverse complement strand
CCAACCTCAAGCTGTCGCAGAACCGCGCGAACAGCGTCCGGAAGTACTTGATCGGGCAGGGGGTCGCCGCCGACCGGATGACCGCCAAGGGATACGGAGAGAACGTGATGATTGCCGACAATCGGACCGCCGATGGCCGGGGTCAAAACCGCCGGGTCGAGTTCGTGATCACCGCCAAGTAGGCGGTCTCCGACGGGAACCACTGGGGCGTAGATAGCCCTTCGGATCGGTTCGAGGCCGCGGTATAGAACCGGACATGGGAACGCGCAGTTTCGCGTGGGTAGCATCCGTCCTTCTGGTGGCGGGCTCTGCCGCGCCGGTGTTCGCCGATCCAAAGGGCGACATCTCGGCGAAGAGCAAGGAGGCGATGGAGAGCTACGACCTGATGGACTACGACGCGGCGAAGAAGTCGCTCAATCAGGCGCTCGCGATCTCCAAGAAGGCGAAGCTCGACAAGGACCCGGTGACCGCGAAGGTCTACCTCGACCTCGCGATCGCCGCGTACGCAGCTGGTGACCTCGACGCCTCCAGGGTCGCGTTCCTCTCGGCGGTCCAGATCGATCCGAAGATCCAGATCAGCCCGGCGTACAAGTCGCCCGAGTTGCAGAAGATGCTCGACGAGGCCAAGGCCGGCGGTGCATCGACGGTCGGCGAGACCCCGATCGCAGAGCCCGGCATCGACTGCACCGCCGTCAAAGGTCTGCAGCACACGATCATCGACACGGCGCCCGCCGGTGGAGCGCTCGCGATCGAGGCGCTCGTCGGCAGCGACATCTCGCCGGTCAAGGTCTCGGTCATGTATCGCGTCGAGGGTGCGACCGAGTTCACCGAGAGCAAGCTGACCAAGCAGGGCGACTGCAAGTACACCGGCGCGATCCCTGGCGCTGCGATGAAGGGCGCGCTGATCCACTACTACGTCGCCGCGTTCAACGAGCTCAACAAGCCGATCTCCGCGAAGGGCTCGTCGGGCTCGCCGAACATCCTCGAGATCTCCGGCGTCGCGGCCCCGGCTCCGAACGACAACGAAGATCCGATCAACAAGACCAAGGCGGAGGACACCTCGAACACCAGCATCGGCGGTGGCGTGATCGCCGGCGGCAAGCCGCCCAAGATCATGGTCGTCGTCGGTGGTGGCACCGGCTTTGGCTACGTCAACGGCAGCACCGAGGGCGGCAACATGGTCGAGACGTGTTGCGTCGGCAACAGCCTCGTCGTGCTCAACGTCGAGCTCGATTACATGGTCAGTCGCAAGCTCGCGATCGGCGTCGCCGGTCGGTTCGGCATCCCGGTCGGAGCCAACGTCAACGCCGAGGGCGCCGAGGGTCACTCCACGTTCGCTCCGGCGGGCCTGATCCGCGTGCGGTACGCGCTGTCGGCGAGCGGCGAGGGTGTGCGCGTGATGGGCCAGGTCGGCGGCGGCGTGATGCGCAACACGATCAAGCTCGATACCGGGACGGCCGGCATGGATACCGACATCGTCGCGCAGGGCCCGATCCTCGTCGGAGCGGGTATCGGCTACATCAAGAAGCTCGGCGGCAACTTCTCGTTCGTGGCCGACTTCTCGGCGCTCGCGGGCATCGCGATCGGCGACAAGGTCGGGTCGACCCGCGTCAACACCGGCGTCGGCGCGGATCTATCGCTCGGCCTCGCCGTCGGCTTCTGACCGCTCCGTCGTGATCCGCCGACCGCTGTTCCTGTCGCTCTTGCTCGCCGCGGCATGCAGCGATCCACCGCC
>JAYUYE010000368.1:0-1735 GCA_043752985.1 Myxococcales bacterium | reverse complement strand
CGTAGCCGGCTCCATCGCCGACGCTTAGCCGGAGATCGCGGCGGACACCGCCCGGAGGTCGCACCGCGATGAGGTAGCACGCCCGCGCGGCGCGCATGTTGTGCACTGTCATGCGCACCACCGTTGTAGGCACACCCCCCACACTCGAGATGAGGATCGCGCGTGGGTACACGTGCGATAATCGATGGGATGCGTCCGGCGGCGGCGGAGCTTGGAGTTCAGTTCGTGCCCGGCACGATGCTGGGCAAGTACGAGCTACTGGCCACGATCGGTCAGGGCGGAATGGCCAGCGTGATCCTCGCGCGCCAGCGCGGACCGGCCGGGTTCGAGAAGGTCGTCGTGGTCAAGGTCGTGCACCCGCACCTGGCGCAGGACCAGGTCGCGATCAACATGCTGCTGGATGAGGCAAGGGTCGCATCGCAGATCGATCACCAGAACGTCGTGCACACGTACGAGCTTGGAGAGGCGGGCGGCACGTTCTACATCGTGATGGAGTACCTCGCGGGAGAATCGCTCGCGCAGGTGATCAAGGCCGGACGCGCGGGGCCGATCGTGTTCGATCCGTATCTCGCGGCGCGGATCGTCGCCGACGCGGCAGCGGGCTTGCACCACGCGCACGAGCTGCGCGACTTCACCGGCAAACCGATGGAGGTCGTCCACCGCGACGTCTCGCCGGGAAACATCGTCGTGCTCTACAACGGCGCGGTGAAGGTCGTCGATTTTGGGATCGCGAAGGCGCACGGCCGCGTGACCTCGACCCAGGACGGCGAGCTCAAGGGCAAGTACGGCTACATGTCGCCCGAACAGATCAAGAACGAGCCGATGGATCGACGCAGCGATGTGTTCTCGCTCGGCGTCACGCTGTGGGAGTCGCTCGCGCAGAAGCGCCTGTTCCAGGCCGACAACGTCGCCGCGACCTTGATGCAGATCCTCGGCGGCGAGCGGCTGCCACCGTCCTATTTCCGGCCGGGTGTACCGCCCGCCCTCGATGCGGTCGCGCTCAACGCGCTCAATCCAGATCCGCGCGCGCGGTTCCAGAGCGCCGAGGACATGAAGCGGGCGCTCGACGACGCGATCTGGCAGACCCGGTTCGGCACATCAGAGATCGCCGCGCACATGACCGCGACCTTCACCGATCGGATGGAGGCACGGCGGAACCTCCTGGCGCGTGCAACGCGCGAACAGCTGAGCCAGGGCGACCTCGCGACGTTTGGCTCGGTGTTCAAAGATCCGACGAGCAGGGTCGAGCCTCGCGACGCGGCTCACGCGCCCACGCCGTTCCCGCTCGAGCTCTCGCAGCTGCAGCCGCCCGTGCCCGCTCGGTCGCCGCCGCGTGGCAACAAGCGCGTCGCGATCATCCTCGTGCTCGGCGTGATGGTCGGCATCGCCGCCGGTGTGATGGTCAGTCTCAGCGGCAGCGAGCCGGAGCAGCCGAAGACCGTCGCGAGCACGCCAGCCGCCGAGTCCGCGTCACCCGTCGCCAAGGCGATCAAGGGCGACGACGCACCACCCGAGCCGGGCGAGACGCCCGAGCCCACGGTGCGCGAACCAACGATCCCGACCACCGGTTCTGCCGCCGCGGTACCGCTTCCGGAGCCCGCGATCATCCCCGTCAAGACCGTGACGCCTGACGCCGGCACACCCGTCGTCGTGAAGCCGGTCCGCAGATCGCGGATCGAGAAGCCCGATCTCAAGCCGCAGATCGTCGAGCCCGTCGAGACGAAGCCCGATGAGC
>JAYUYE010000367.1:0-4631 GCA_043752985.1 Myxococcales bacterium | reverse complement strand
CGCCGGCGGATGCCGTCTGTGCGAGCCGAACCAGACGGTATGTGCGAACGGCAAGGTCCAGACATGCGACGCAGAAGGCGTTGTGACCGCTAGCGAGAGTTGCGTGCTCGGCTGCTTCGACGATCAACCCCGCTGCCGAGCGATCAAGCCGTCGAACAATCTCGCCTCGTACCTGGACATGGTGTTGGACCCACCAGATCTCGATCTGGCGAACGCAGAATTCTTCACCGACAGCGGCGTCGTCCGGCAGGGTGCGCAGACGGTCTCTATCCCGAATTTTCTGGTTCCGGGTTCCGGAAATGGAGTGCCTATCAGAGTCTTCGTCGTGAACTCACTGACGTTAAACAGCGGATCTGTCCTGATCAACGGTGATGCTCGCGCATATCCGGGCGAAGCGATCGCGATTGTTTCGAGGCACGACATCACGATCACTGGCGAAGTGCTCGTTGCGGCTCGAGCAGGCGGCGCCGCGCTGGGTTGCCTACCCGCGGGACCAGGTGCGGCCCGCGACGCCGGGAATGGACGCGTGCTGACGACGGGCGGGGGTGGCGGGGCGAACGCCACTGATGGAGCCGCAGGCGGTTCGATCGTGAGCGACTCACCAGGAGGCATCAAGGACGTCGCTTCCGGCACGATGGCGCTCGTCCCCCTTCGCGGCGGATGCCCCGGTGGTTACTTCGAGGTGACGTCGACAGGAACGTTTCACAACGGAGGCGGCGCAATCCAGCTGAGCAGCGGTACCGAGATCAATATCGACGCGACGATCGACGTTCGTGGCACGCTGGGGAACTTCGATCGATTCGACCAGACGAATGGGTTCATGGTCGGTGGTGGGGGCGCCGGCGGCAGCATCTTGCTCGAGGCGCCACGCGTGACGTTGGGTGCAAACGCGAAGCTGCTTGCAACAGGCGGCAACGGCGCACAAGCGTGCGCGACAGCATCGACCTACTGCGGTGCCGCCGGAGAAGGGACAACGCAGACAACGCCAGCAACCAAAGGCATGGACGTTCCAACGGCTGCTGGAGCCAACCTGATCATCAGCGGTGGCGGAGGTGGCGGCGGGCTAGGACGGCTGCGCATCAACACAGCCACCGGCACGTACACGAAGGCGAACACAGCGGTCGAGGCTGCGGCTGCAACTGCCGGTATGGTCTCGACCCGCTAACTCGCGCGGTGATTCGCACCGCGCTCGAACCCCGCCGAAACGAGAAATGGCGCGCCACGCGGCACGCCATTCTGCATCCCGATGAGACGAGGTAGCTAGTTACACATCGCCGCAGGCAGGACGTTTACGTCCGCAAGGCTACGGGGATTGATGGTGCGCAGGTCGTCGAAGGTCGCGATCACGCCGGTGACCTGGATGCAGGCGGTCAGAACCGGTGCCATTCCGGCAGGAAACGCGAATCAACGTCATCGAGGTAGATTCTTGAAACGGTCAGGGCGCAGCGGCGCGAGGGCCTGTGACTAGGACCTGACTAGTTGCAGCCGGTGCCCGTGACCATGTCGGTCAGCGAGCGCGGGTTGATCGTGCGGACGTTCTCGTTGACCTGCACGCTCATCACACCCGTCAGGGTCGCGTAGCAGGTGTTCGCCGTCTGACCCAGCCAGTCGAATGAATCGTTGTCCATGATGATCTTGTTGCCGGTGTTGTCGGTCAGCTCGACCTTGCCCAAGCTCACATTGATGTTGGTCACCTTCACGTTGGCGACGCGAACGAGGACGCCCTCGTACGGTTCACCGGGTGCACCGATGTTCGCGAGGATGTCGGCCGCGACAGTCACGGGGATCGGAAGAGTCGTTCCGGCGGAGACGAAGGTCGGCGGATCGACAATGTCCACGACCTCCGTCAGCGTGTCGCCTACCGGGGGCATGCCAGACATGCCCAGATCGAACTCGTCGACGCCACCTTGGACGCTGACCACGGCGCCGATCGCAAAGTTAGCAGCAGGCACCTTCTCCCGCGTGAAGACGTACACACCATTATTCGGGGCCGCTGCCGCCGCATCGGCGACCCAAAATCCGCGATTCGAGGGCACCGGCGGCGTCGCCATCGTGTTCATGCCGATGTCATCCCGAGCCGTCACGACGACGTTCGTGAGGATGACGACCTCCGGCTTCATGCCGCTCTGAATCATGGCGACGGACGTTGCGGCCGGGCTGCAGTTCGTTCCGCCAGTGACGAGGTCGGCAGCGGAGCGTGGCTGCAGTCCGTAGTTGAAGAAGAAATCAAGGACACCCGTCATGCTCGCGTAGCAGACACCGAACGTAGCGGTGTCCGGCAGAGCGGAGAGTCCCGATTGAACACGGAAAACACCGGTTGCTCTGAACTCGAACTGGTCCGGCTCCGAGTCGGCACCGCTAAACGGGCGAACGACGCCGATCTGCCGGGCCTTGATGACCTTGATCAGGACGCCTTCCCACTTCTCCCACTCCGCGTCACGCGCTGCAGGAGTCGGAAGAGCCGCGATCGCAGCGGCGTCAACTTCGACAGGAGACGGTACGGTCCCCGTACCGGTCTTGGTCACGACGAGCGTTCCGGCAGCGGTTCCCATCACCTCGGTGATGCTCGCGCCGTTGTCAAAGATGACGGTCCCGCACGGCGACGCCGCGGTGCAGCCCTCGTGCTTGATTGCGTTCGTGATGTCGACGATATCGCCCACGGTGAGCGCCGCGACTTGGGCGACACCCGCGCCGAACACCTTCACGCCGGAGTTTGGACCGCCGCCCGGCTCGGAGACGAAGAATTCACCCGTACGGCCGCCGAAGACGTCGATGGCGGTGACGACGACGCCCTTGAGCTCGATCGCGGTGCCCGACGGCATCGCGTCGTTCTGGACTTCTTGGATGGTCACTTCGGTCGCGACCGCCGGAGCGTCGATCATCGGCGTGTCGTCGCCCGGAGGCGCGTCATCGCCACCGCGGCAAGCAACGAGAGCGAGACCGAGGGAGGCGACTGCGAAGGTGATGCGATTCATGGTTCTCCAGGGCGGTTTATGACGAAGCGAGGCCTGCTGTATAGCCAAAAAGAAAGCCCGCCTATGCGGCGGGCATCACACGAGATCGCAAATGTTTTGCAGCGCGGCTGAGCGCGGAGCGCCCCACCGAGCTTGCGGGGTGACTACGCGGCCGAGACGGCGGCGGCGGCGGGCTGGCCGTTGAGGCCGATCAGCTCGATGATCGCCATCGGGGCGGCATCGCCCTTGCGGACGCGCGTCTTGATGATGCGCGTGTAGCCGCCCTTGCGGGTCGCGAAGTGCGGCCCGATCTCGGCGAACAGGCGATGCAGGGCATCCCCCGTCTTGACCACCAGCTTCGCCTGGCGGCGAGCGTGGAGGATCTTGGACTGCTCGTCCTTGGTGACCTTGTCACCCTTGGCAATGAGCTCGTGGACAGAGACGCCCCACGTGATCGTCGCGTCGACGTGACGGCGGAGATCCTTGGCCTTTGCCTCGGTGGTCTCGATCCGCCCGTAGGTGAGCAGCGACGTCACCATGTTGTTCCACATGGCGGTGCGGTGCGGCGATTTGCGGCCGAGCTGGCGTCCTGAAAGGCGATGGCGCATGACGATCTCTTCTCGTAGGTGGTCAGTTTCGACGACGTGGTCGAAAATCAGGGCTTCTTGAGCGGGTTCGGACCCGGCCAGTTGTCGAGCTTCATGCCCAGCTGCAGGCCCATCTCGGCGAGCAGCTCCTTGATCTCCTTCAGCGACTTGCGGCCGAAGTTCTTGGTCTTGAGCATCTCGGACTCGGTCTTCTGGACGAGCTCGCCGATGTACTTGATGTTGGCGTTCTGGAGGCAGTTTGCCGAGCGGACAGAGAGCTCCAGCTCGTCGACGGTGCGCCAGAGGTTCTCGTTGAGCTTCTCGGCAGCCTCGTCACGCGGGGCCTCGACCGGCTCCGCCATCTCCTCGAAGTTGATGAACAGGTTGAGCTGCTCCTTGAGGATCTTTGCCGCGTACGCGACGCCATCATCGGGGCGGACCGAACCGTTGGTCCACGCCTCGAGGGTGAGCTTGTCGTAGTCGGTCTGCTGGCCAACGCGGGCGTTGGTGACGATGAAGTTGACCTTGCGGATGGGCGAAAACAGCGCGTCGATCGCGATGGTGCCGACCGGCAGCTCGCTGGAGTGGCGATCCGCCGGCGCGTAGCCGCGACCGGTGGCGATCGTGAGCTCCATCGCCATCTTGCCGTCCTTGGACAGCGTGCAGATGCGGTGGTTCGGGTTGAGGCAGGTGACGCCGTCAACGAGCGCGATGTCACCGGCGGTGACGACGCCCTCGCCCTGCTTGTCGAGCCGGACCGTATAGGTCTTGTCGTGCTCGACCTTGAACAGGGTCTCCTTGAGGTTGAGGATGATGTCCGTCACGTCCTCGACCACGCCCGGGAGGGCGGTGAACTCGTGCAGCGCGCCTTCGATCGCGATGTGCGTGATCGCGGCGCCCTGGAGCGAGGACAGGAGGATGCGGCGGAGCGCGACGCCGAGCGTCGTGCCGAAGCCGCGCTCGAGCGGCTCGCAGGAGAACTTGCCGTAGGTGTCAGACCGCTCTTCGATCTCGAGCGTCCGGGGACGGATGAGGTCGCGCCAGTTCTTGGCCATGAACGCAGTCTGCTCGGGGGTCGGTTCCATGTTCG
>JAYUYE010000366.1:0-1739 GCA_043752985.1 Myxococcales bacterium | reverse complement strand
AGCGCACCCGCGGAAGTCAGCAGGCCCGGCTCCTGGAGCAAGCTGCCGTCGCCCGACAGGCTCATCACGTATGCACCGACGACGTCTGCGATCGGCATCGCGAACAGGCGCGAGCTCGAGAACGGGCCGCGGAAGATCCGGCGCATCGATGCATCGCGCTTGCGCACCGCGACCCGCGACGCTTCGATCGGCTCCTTCGTGGTCGCGTCCTGCGCGGATGCCGGATCAGCTGCGAGCGGAGGAACCGGCGTAGCGGGCGACGGCTCGTCGGTCGCGAGCGTGGTCGGCTCGACCGGCTGCACGTCCGGCTCGACCGGCTGCGCGTTCGCGGCGCGCGCGGCACCGGCTAGAACGAGCATCGAGAGCAGTGGTCGGACCATCTGCATCAGGTGTGAGGCCGATCAGGGTGAACTCGCCACGTGCGTGCCGTGAACATCGCGTGATCGCCGAACGCTGCCGCACGATCGCTGGCAAGAGCTGGCGCGATCTGGCGAGGGCGGGCGCGTTAGATCGACGTGAACGACCACTCGACCTGGCAGAAGTGGGTACCGTCGAAGCGTGATGAGTGACGCAGCACAATCGCGCAAGCTGATCGCGCAGGCGAAGCCTCGCCCGTGGGCTGGCGTCAACCAGGAGGAGGCGCGCGCCTATCTCCAGGCGCGGCTGAACCTGTACTCGAAGCTGCTGTTCTGGAGCTTCATCGCGCTGATGACGTTTCTCGCTGGCGCCTACCGGATCTTCAAGATCGACGTTCCCAACCAGCAGCTCGTGTTCGGCGGAGCCGCGATCATGCTCGCCGTGATGGCGCTGATCTGGCGCGGCGTCGTCGTGCATGGCACGCCGTCGGTCGAACGCATGCAGACGATCGATATCTTGTTCGCGATCGCGATCGGTCTGTCGTTCGGCGTGAGCGCGTCGCTCCAGCCCGAGCTCAAACCGGCGGCGTACACGTCGCTGATCTTCGCGAGCTTCACGGTGTTCACGCGCGCACTGATCGTTCCGTCGAGCCAGCTCCGCACCGCGATCGTCTCGAGCTTGACGTTTCTCCCCGTGCTGGGCGGCGGCGTGTACCTCGCGCGGTTCCCGCAAGACCTGCCCGACGCCGCGTATATCGGCGGTGGCGCGACGTTCTGCGTGGTGGCGGTCGTGATCGCGACAAACGGCTCCGGAATCATCTACGGCCTCCACCGCCGGATCGACGAAGCGATGCAGCTTGGCCAGTACAAGCTGGATCGCCGGATCGGCGAAGGCGGCATCGGCTCGGTCTATCGCGCATCGCACGCCCTGCTCCGTCGGGCGACGGCGATCAAGCTGCTCAAGCCCGATCGCGTGCGGCCCGAGGATCTCGATCGGTTCGAGCGCGAGGTCCAGCACATGAGTCAGCTCACGCACCCGAACACCGTCGCCGTTTACGACTACGGCCGAAATCTCGACGGCGTCTTCTACTACGCGATGGAGTACCTCGCCGGCATCGATCTCGAGCAACTGGTGAAGCGATTTGGCGCGCAGCCCGCGGGACGCGTCGTCCACATCCTGACCCAGGTCTGCGGCGCACTTCAGGAGGCGCACGACGCTGGCCTCATCCATCGCGACATCAAGCCCGCTAACATCATCCTGTGCGAACGCGGCGGCGTCCCCGACTTCGCGAAGGTCGTCGACTACGGGCTGGTCAAGGAGATCACGCACGAGACCGGCGACGCGACCAAGGTCATCCTCGGCACGCCGGCCTATTTGCCACC
>JAYUYE010000365.1:0-10963 GCA_043752985.1 Myxococcales bacterium | reverse complement strand
GGACCACGTCCGCGCCGAGCAAGGTCTCCGTGGGCCGATGGTAGAGCAAGGTCTCGTCGAGGAACGGAACTCCCTCGAGCGGAATCAGGACGAGCTCCGGCATCAGCTCCGTGAACGACGGCTCGCGGATCTCGACATCGATCCGAAGCTTCGGATTCTTGGCGCCGGCGCTCCTCGGCGCGAGGACCTTCGCGGCGGGAAACGCGGCGGCCGCCGCCGGCGTGCCTAGATGATGAAAGCAGTTAGGAACGACGAGCCAGCTGACCTTGCCCAGCGCGGCCACCTGCTTCACCCAGTCTTCGGAGGGTGGCGCGGGGCTGTAGATCAGCAGCCGCCCATCGTCGACGCGGATCACCGACGTCCGCGCGCGCAGCCGCACGCCTCGAAACCAGACCGGCCTCTCGCTGGCCCAGATCCGCCCGTCCACAATCTCACAGAGCCCGTGGTGCAGTGCGCGCATGCGTACCGACTACGATGCCCTGCGCGCCCGCGACGTTGCGCAACCGCGGGACGATTACACCGTTCGCACGAGACATGGCGCGGCGTTCGACGCGTCTGCTCTCGCAAGACAGATGGCGAGCGAGGTGATCTATGAAGCGTACGACGGCGCGCGTGCGACCCGGGGGAGCCGCTACTTGCAGTCGTACGCGAACGTGCCGACGCCCGTGAGGCCGCTCATCGCGGTCTCGAGCCGCTCGACCCGCTGGCCGCTCCAGGTGACCGTGCCCGAGACCGTCGTGTACTGGGTCGTGGTCTTGAAGCCGACGAGCTTGCCCTCGGTGATGTCGAGGCTGATCGTCCCCGCGTCGATGGTCTGCGACACGCCCGTTGGCGTCTTCACGAACGACCCGCCGTAGCCTGCGTACAGACCGTCCTCGCGCCACCGATGCGCGCGAGGCCCGAACATACGGCGCCCGCCCTCGTAGTTCCACGCATGGGGTCCGCTGGCGGTCGTGACCCCCGCCTCGTCGGTCTGCTCCCGCGTCATCGAAACGGGGCAGCCCGTGATTCCGTCGGCCTGGTTCTCGAGCGGGATCACGCACTCGGCGATCTCGCCGTAGGTGAAGCGATAGGTCACGAAGGTGTTGTCGTTGTACTTGATGGTCCGCGAGCATGGCCAGTCGGCGCGCGGCACCGAGCGGGTGGTGGCGAGCTTGGCGACGTCGCGGTCCTCAACCTCGCGCTTCTTGCGCTCGACCTCCTCGGCGCGCACCGGGGGCGGCGTGTCAGCGTACTCGAGGTACGTGTGCCGATTCTTCTCGGTGATCTCGAGGAGGCGTTTCGGCCCCCACGTGAGCGTCGTCGCTGCGACGCCAACCTCGTCGGGTTGCTTGTCGAAGTCAAATCGACCGCGGAACTCTGCGGCGAGGCGACCCTCTTTGATCTGATACACCCTGTCGAAGCGCTCGTTCTTGTCGTGGTAGCGCCCGAGGTCAGCCGCGTCGGTTTCAAGCTTGCGATACGTCCCGCTCGGAAGCTGCGCGACGACGACGTCGCCTTCCCAGCGGTACTCCCACTGCGAGTCGTAGACCAGTCGCCGCCTGTCGTCGTAGCGGAGAGTGTTGGTCCCGCCGGACCCATCGCTGTGCGCGCTGGTGATGCCGCTCGGGCAACCGACGACACCGAGGCTCTGAGCAACGACCGGGATCTGGCACGGCTCGTCCGAGGCATACGTGAACGTGGCGACCGACTTGTCGCCGATACTGTCGAACGACGTCAGCTGGATCGGCCAGTCCGCGCGCGGTAGCGAGGCGGCAGTGGCCAGCACCGCTCCCTGCTTCGCGAGCTCGGCGGGCGGAGTCTTCGGTTTTCCGCAGGCGAGGATGCAGATCGCGAGGACCATTGTCCCGACTCCGGAACTCTTGAACATTTGCTGACTGTACGCCCGCGGATGCCGTGCATCCGACCTCGAGTGCGGGATCTCCAACCGCGCCGTGTACAATCGAGTACCCGATGATCAAAGGCTCCGGCAGCTCCGTCGACGTCCCGACGGTGGTTGACCGTCCCCGCGAGCGGGTGACGGGCGAAGTGTCCGGTGCCACCTCCGAGCCGCCGCAGGAGGCCGACCCGGACGCCACGTCCACGGGCAGCGCGTCGGCGCGCGCCCGGGCGGCGACGATCACCGTGGGGCCGACGACCGTGCCCGCCACGGGGCTCGAGATCACCGACGTGATCGGAGTGGGCGGGATGGGCGTGGTCTATCGCGCGCGCCAGCTCGGCCTCGGTCGCCAGATCGCGTTCAAGCGGTTGATCGACGAGCCGACGGACGAGATGCGCGCGCGGTTCGTCCGCGAGGCACGGCTGACCGCGCAGCTCGACCATCCGAACATCGTCCCGGTTCACTTGCTCGATCCGGGGTCCCAGGAGACGCCGAGCGGCTATGCGATGAAGCTGGTCGAGGGCAAGACGCTCGCGATGCTGCTGGCGGAGGCGCGCGAGCAGCGAGCGCTCGATCAGCCACTCGACGCTGATCACGCACTCGAGACGCGGCTCGAACACTTCCTCAAGGTCTGCGATGCGATCGCGTTCGCGCACGATCGCCGGATCATTCACCGCGACCTCAAGCCGACGAACGTGATGATCGGTGCGTTCGGCGCGGTCTACGTCATGGACTGGGGAATCGCGCGGCTGATCGGAGGCGAGGGAGCGGGCGCGAGTGGCGTCATGGGTCCGGCCGTGGCCGACAATGACGACGGCGAGCTGACTCGGGTTGGCGTGCTGATCGGGAGTCCACAGTACATGTCACCCGAGCAGGCGCAGGGCAAGAACGCCGAGCTCGACGCCCGCTCCGATCAATATTCGCTCGGCCTTTTGCTGCACGAGCTCGTCGCGCTGACGCCCGCGAACGTGGCCAGCTCGGCGCGCGCGGCGCTCAAGGCGGCGGAGCGCGGGCAGCACGCCCCGCTCGATGCGGTCGATGGTCGACCCGGCAAGGCGCCGCGCGAGCTGGTCGCGATCGTCGCGCGCGCGACCGCGCTGTCACCCGATGCGCGCTATCCGTCGGTGCACGCACTCGCCGACGACGTTCGCCGGTACCAGCGTGGCGAGGCGGTTCGCGCGCTACCCGAGGGCCCGTTCGCAAAGTTTTTGCGGTTCATGAGCCGCCATCGCCGCGCGACGCTCGGCGTGGTGATCGGAGTGATCGTCGTCGCGGCGCTCACGGTGAGCTGGAGCCGGTACCGCCAGGCCGCGAACGAGCTGGCCACGCGCAAGCAGGGCGAGAAGCTGACCGCACTCTACGGCGAGGTCGCGCGACAGGCGCACCAGATCGACAACGAGCTCCACCAGCTCGAGGAGGCGCTCGAGGGTCTGGCCACGGCGGCCGAGTGGGCGTTGATCGGACCCGAGCCCGCGAATGCGGCCGCGCCGATCTACTTCGATGTCGACTTCGCCGACCCGGCGCGAAGGCCCGCCGACTTCACCGACAAGACGGCCTATCGCTGGCCGGTGTCGTTCGACCATCTCGTGGTCGGGATGGCGCCGGGAACCGTTCGCGCGGCGCTGCTTCCGCGCATTCGCCGGCTGTTGCCGCTTCGCGATCATATGGAGAAGATGGTGGTGGCGGCCGCGGTCGGCGACACGACGGTGGTGAAGCCCGAGGAAGCACGCGCGCTCGTGCTCGCCCGCAAGAGTCCGATCGACTATGTCTACGTCGATCTGCCGGAGGGCGTGCACATGCAGTGGCCCGGGATGGCCGCGTTGCCACCCGGCTACGACGTGCGTACGGCGGGCTTCTATCAGATCAGCGATCACCAGCACGGCAAGCGCTGGGGCGCGCCGTACGTCGACTCGACCACCGACCGCGCGGGCGACGACCTCGTGCTGCCGTGCACCGAGGGACTGTGGTCGCCGACCGGCGAGTTCCTCGGCGTCGCGGGCGTCGAGATCACGGTGACCAAGATGGTCGAGACCAGCATGGTGATGACGGAGAGGGCGACGCTGCGCACGAGCCTCGTCGATGCGCGCGGCCGCAAGGTCGTCGACTCGCGCGATGCCGGCAAGCGGTTCGTCGCGAGCGGCAAGGACGAGGCGATCGAATATAGCGACTTCGATCTGCCCGAGATCACCGCCGCGATCCGCGCCGGTGCGCCGGGTCTCCGCGAGGCCGTCCGTGATGGGCGACGTGTCGTCGTCGCATTCGTGCGCCTCGATTCGCTCGGCTGGTACTACGTTGTCGAGGTCGATGCGTCGACGCTCGGCGCGCGCTGATAGGGCCGGGCGCTGCGAGCGATAACCAAAAGTTATCAGGTGGGCGGAAAATTCTCGTGTAACTCATCAGTGCCGAGATGAGAAAGTACCGACGAACCGTTTTACTCTCGACCTCGACCGCACTGGTGCTCGTCGCGGGCGCCTGCGGTCAGGACAAACCGAGCACCCAGGACAACCCCAAGACACCCGCACCGACGCCGGTGGAGGCGACGAAGGCCGCCCCGGCCACCGAGCATGCAGCCGTCGCACAGGGGACGAAGCCCAACAGCTTCTGGTGGCCCGAGACGTTGAATCTGGCACCGCTTCGCGATCATGCGGCGCTGTCGAACCCGCTGGGATCGGAGGGTGACTACGCTGCCGGGTTCGCGACGCTCGATCTTCCGCAGGTGAAGAAGGAGATCATCCAGCTCTTGACCACGTCGCAGGCGTGGTGGCCGGCGGACTACGGGAACTACGGTCCGTTTTTCATTCGCATGGCGTGGCACAGCGCGGGCACATATCGCGTGAGCGACGGCCGCGGCGGCGCCGGTGGCGGACAGCAACGATTCGAGCCGCTCAACAGCTGGCCGGATAACGCCAACCTCGACAAGGCGCGGCGACTCGTCTGGCCGATCAAGCAGAAGTACGGCGCCAAGATCTCGTGGGCCGATCTGATGGTGTTGACGGGAACCGTCGCGATGGAAGGGATGGGCTTCAAGACGTTTGGCTTTGCCGGGGGCCGCGAGGACGACTGGGAGGCGGACCTCGTGTACTGGGGACCGGAGAACAAGATGCTCGCCGACGCGCGCTTCCACGGCGACCGCAAGCTTCAGCAGCCTCTCGCCGCGGTGCAGATGGGGCTCATCTACGTGAATCCGGAAGGCCCGAACGGCGACCCCGATCCACTCAAGGCAGCGAAGGACATCCGCGAGACGTTCGGACGCATGGCCATGAACGACGAGGAGACGGTGGCGCTGATCGCCGGCGGCCACACGTTCGGCAAGGCGCACGGTGCGCACGCTCCGTCGAAGTGTGTCGACGTCGAGCCAGGAGCTGCCGGCACCGGCGAGCAGGGCTTTGGCTGGAAGAACAAGTGCGGCACCGGCAAGGGTGTCGACACCGTCACGAGTGGGCTTGAAGGCGCGTGGACGTCGTCGCCCGCGCAGTGGACGCACGAGTACCTGAAAAACCTCTACGCGTTCGAGTGGAAGATGACGAAGAGCCCGGCCGGAGCGACGCAGTGGATCCCGAAAGATCCCAACGCCGCGCAGCTCACGCCCGACGCGCACGACAAGACGAAGCGGCACGCGCCGATCATGTTCACCACCGACCTCGCGCTCAAGGTCGACCCGGAGTACGGAAAGATCTCGAAGCGCTTCCTCGACGATCCCAAGGCCTTCGAGCTCGCGTTCGCCAAGGCGTGGTTCAAGCTCACGCACCGTGACCTCGGGCCTCGTGCGCGATACCTCGGTGCTGAGGTCCCCGCCGAGGAGCTGATCTGGCAAGACCCGGTTCCGGCCGTCGACCACGAGCTGGTGGACGTAGCCGACGTCGCGCGGCTGAAGAAAGATATCTTGGCGTCGGGCCTGACGGTGCCCGAGCTGGTGCGGGTGGCGTGGGCGGCCGCGTCGAGCTTTCGCGGTACCGATATGCGCGGCGGCGGCAACGGTGCACGACTTCGCCTCGCGCCGCAGAAGGACTGGGCGGCGAACGATCCGGCGGAGCTCTCGAAGGTGCTCGCGAAGCTTGGCGAGATCCAGGCAGCGTTCAACAAGTCGGCCACGGGCGGCAAGAAGATCTCGCTTGCCGACGTCTATGTCCTCGGTGGCGTCGCTGCCGTCGAGAAGGCAGCCAAGGACGGCGGCATCACGGTGGTAGTCCCGTTCAGCCCTGGACGCATGGACGCCACGGAGGCGCAGACCGATGCGGCGTCGTTCGCCGGGCTCGAGTCCCGCGCGGATGGGTTTCGCAACTACCTCGGCGAGGATGCCGTCATGGCGGCCGGCTACGAGCGGTCGCCAGCCGCGCTGCTCGTCGACAAGGCCGACCTGTTGACCCTGACCGTCCCCGAGATGACGGTACTCGTCGGCGGCATGCGGGCGCTCGGAGCGAACACCGGAGGCTCGAAGCACGGCGTCTTCACCGACAAGCCAGGCACGCTGAGCAACGACTTCTTCATCAACTTGCTCGACATGACCACGCAGTGGAAGCCCGCCGGCAAGAAGTACGAGCTCGAAGGCGTGGATCGCACGACCGGGAAGCCGAAGTGGACCGCCACGGAGGTCGACCTCGTGTTCGGCTCGAACGCCGAGCTGCGGGCCATCGCCGAGGTCTACGCCTTCGCGGATTCCAAGGAGAAGTTTGTTCGCGACTTCGTCGTCGCGTGGACCAAGGTCATGAACCTCGACCGCTTCGATCTGAAGCGCAAGAGCGGTCCGCGCTAACGGTCGCTCCGTTCGCGCGACGACGCCGAACGACGAGCAGGCCGAGACCGGTTCGGCTGCTCCTCGGTGAAGCGCGGGGACGCGGATGTGCTGGACATGCAGCAATGTCATGCGGCGAAGGCGCTGTGCCTACCGGCAGTACATCGCGACGAACGTCCCCGCGGCGGCTGGAGTCGTGCGGGTGATCTGAAGGCGCGAGCCGACGGCGCAGGTCGGATCCATGACGACCTCGAAGCACGACCTCTTCGAGCTCAAGCGACACGGAACGAGCTCGGTCGGCTCGCGGCCATCGACCTCGTCGACCACCGTGCAGTCCATCGGCTGCGGGATGGCCTTCTCGAGGCAGCGATCACCGACGAGTCGCTTGAGGCCCTTGCCGACCTCGGTCGCGGCGGACGTCAGATCGTTGCTGCACACGGAGGTCAGCGTCTTGCGTCCCGAGAACCCGTTGACGAACGCGGCGATCCGCACGGCGGGGTCCGCGACCGCGTTGTCCGTCATGGTGGGGTACTCGCATGCAGGCGCGATCGCGAGCTTCGCGGTCCCGCCTCCGATGGGCGTCCGCGACTCGACTGCGACCCGGGTGGCAGGCCCCGTGATCGCTCCGATCATGACGCGCCGCGGATCGCCGTCCTTCGTCGCGAGCAGGAGATCGCGATACGAGGTCACGTCGTCGATCAGCTCCGAGCTCGCGCGGGGCTTGCAGTTCGTCTTGACGCCCGCGGCGTTGACGTCGTCGGGCGAGCACTCGGTGCCGAACCGGAAGCAGCGAAACGAATTGAGCGGACCGAGCTCGGCTGACTCGGGGAAAAATAGCGACGGCGCCTTGACCGAGCAATCGTCTTCGTCGCTGAGGATGATGACGGCGAGGCTCGCTTCCGGACGGATGAAGCCGGCGTTGGCGGGATTCGTCAGTGACGCCTGGATCGAGGCGAGCGGTTGCTCGAAACCGCAGCCAACTGCGCCGAGCCGCGCGAACGAGCTGAACGCGGTGGCGAGCGTGCCGCTGAAGTTCGTTGCGCCGTCACGCGACTGCACCAAGAACCGGGCCGCGGGATCGGTGAGCACGTTCGGTAGCGTGAGGAGGGCGCCGTCATCACCGTTGCCTGCGCAGCCGCCTTGGCCGACCGGACCGACGGTGGGACCGAGCGCCGTCGTCGAGCTCACGTGCACGCCCATGTCCGTGCTGATCACGCCGAGGTGAAGGTCCGGAATGCCGCCGTCGAGAGACTGAAGCTGTTCGACGAGGCGCGGGAACGATGCCGCGAGCGCGTTCTGCTTGTCAGCCATCGACGGTGAATCGTCGATGACGAACAGGAGGTCGAGTGGGGCCAGCACCGCGGGGAACGCGACGACCTCGACGCCCGTCGTGTCGGGCGGGTGCGGCAGGACGGGATCGCAGGCGGCGACGACGAGGAGCAGGACAGCGGAGGCCTTGAGCATGCGAGGTCATCAAGCAAGCATCACGCCACGCTCAAGTCCTTGAAATAGTTTCGAGCGAATCGCCGGGCGACCGTCGGCAGCGACAGACGTGTCGCGGATGCGCGACATCACCGTCGTGCGCTCCGTGCGTCGCACGATGGCGGTGTCGCGATGTCTTCGCGGGCCGTCCGGGGCGAAGCATCAACCTGGTTGCTTGAGTCCGTTCGCTGCGCAGATCTCTGCGTTGCGAGCGTCGGACTTCAGGAACGCGGGCCGTGCCGCGAGGCGATCGGCGTAGTCCTTGAAGACGGGGCGCGGCTCGAGCATCCCGAACGTCAGCATGTAGCGGATGGTGCCGCCGAAGATGACGTCGGCCATCGTGAACATGTCGCCGAGGATCCACGGGCCCGAGCCGATCGCGGCGGCCATCGCCGACAGCATGGCTTCGTGCTCGCCCCAACCGGCCTGGCCGGGCTTGAAGTCCCACTTCGCGGCCTTCGCCATCGACCCGGGCTCGATCACCGAGGGCGCGAAGAGCGACCAGCGCAGGTAGCTGCCGCGCTGCGGATCGTCGAGCGCGGGGGCGAGGCAGCCCGAAGCGTAGCGGTCGGCGAGGTAGAGACCGATCGCTGCGGACTCGGTGACGACCGCGTCGCCGTCGGTGAGGATGGGGAGCTTGCCCATCGGGTTCAAGGCGAGGAGCTCGGGCCCCTTGTGCGCGCCCTTCATGATGTCGACGAAGCGGACGTCGTACGCGACGCCGACCTCCTCGAGCATCCAGATGACGTTGGCCGAGCGCGAGAACGGATGATGATAGAGGACGATCGACATGTCCGAGTGATAGCAGATCAACTTGGTCGCGAACGGGGCACCAGAGCTCGCAATTAGCGCGCTTGTTTGCCGACGGCGACGCCGGCCGGGCGCAGGGTGTCCTCGCCGATCAAGTAGCCCTCGCGCATCACGTTGATCACGCGACCGTCCTGTGCTGGATCGGTGACCGGGACGAGCGCGATCGCTTCGTGGCGGTGCGGATCGAAGGCCTCGCCGAGCGACGGTGCGTGGGTGACGCCAGACTTGCCGAGCTGCGCGAGCAGGCTGCGCCGCACGAGCTCCATGCCGGTGCCGACGTCGGCATGGGTCTTCGCCGCCGAGATCGCGCGATCGATATCGTCAACGACGGGTAGCAGGCTCTCGAGCAGCCTGCGCGAGCGCTGCTCGAGCTCCTTCGCGGATGCGCTCGCGAGGCGTTTGCTCACCGCTTCGATCTCGGCATGAGCTCGAGCTGCACGCTGATGCGCGCTCACCAGCTCGGCGTCCTTCGTCGCGATCACCGCGTTGAGCTCCTCTATGTCGGACTCGAGCCTCGCGACATACACGCCATCTTCGGCGCCCGACGACTCACCCCCATCGCTCGCGCCGAGCAGATCGTCGAGCTCCTTCGCTGCGCCGATCGCGTCGAACCCGGGGGACTCGGAGTCTGGGACCATGCGGGAAGCGTAGCTGACTACGGGCTGGCGAGCGGAGGGTTCTCCGCTCCTCACGCCGCTGCGGTCTCGACGTCGGCGACCGCGACCGCACCCTCGCGCAGGATCTTCCACGTTGTCTCGGTGACCTCGACGACCGTCGACGGCGGGGTTGGCTTGATGTCACCGGCGTCGACCCACACGTCCACCGTGTTGACGAAGCGCAGCCGGACGGCCGCGGCGGAGGTCGAGCCGGGCTTCTGCTCGAGGTTGGCGCTCGACAGCAGCAGCGGTCCACCGAACCGACGCACGACCGCGGACGCGAGCGGATCGTCGGACATCCGCACCCCGAGCTTGCCGGTCGCACGGGTCAAGAGCTTCTTGATCTTCGGCGCCAGCTCATCACTGGGCGGCAGGACGAGCGTCAGCGGTCCGGGCCACAGGCGGTCGGCGAGTCGCCTGGTCGTCGTCCATGCGGTGCCATCGACGATCGTGCGTGCGGCCGCAAGGTCACCGACGAGGATCAGCGTCGGGTGATGCTTCGCCCGGCGTTTGCTCTGCATCAACCGCAAGATGGCGTCCTCCGAGCGAGCATCCGCGGCGATCCGATACGCGCCGCGCACCGGGAAGCAGGCGAGGCCGCCATCGGCGATCGCCGCAACGATCTCGTCGACGCGTGCGGATGCCTCGGCGATCGGGATCAACTTCACAGGGCACCATGCGTTGCGACCATCCGGCCAGTGTACCGCGCTCGCCAGATAGCATCGGCCCGCCGGTGAGGAGGATTGTGGGCAGCATCCGGGTTTGCGTACCCGCGCTCGCATCTGTTACGCGCTGGGCTGTGCGTGGCGCGGTATGCCGAATGTTCGTCATTGACGGCCCGCGTCACGGTTGATACCTGGCCCCATGCGCAAAGCGATGATCCTGTGTTTGGTGGCGGCGTGCGCTGCCGATGGCGTGGGCACCGACGGCGACGGCAATGGCAGTGGCAGTGGGGACGGCAGCGGCGACGGCAGCGGTAGCGGTAGCGGCGAGCAGCCGACGGTCTGCACGAACTACACCCCGCCCTCGCTGCCCGATTCCGAGCTGGTCTGGCACGACGTCGGAGCGCTCGCGCAGATCGAGGCGCTTTCGCACTTCATCGTCACCGGGAACACCACGTTCAACAGCTCCGGCAAGATCTCGCGCTTCACCTACGACGGACCGGGCAGCGAAGACGACTTCACCGTCACCTTCACGTACACGAGCAGCGGCAAGCTCTCGCGGCGCTACTACGATGGCAGCGCCCCGGGCAGCGACGTGACGGATGACTTCACGTACACGAGCGCGGGCAAGCTCAGCCGGTGGTCACACGACGTGGCCGTGAGCGGCGGCGACATCACGGACGACTTCACGTACACGAGCGCGGGCAAGCTCAGCCGGTGGTCGCATGACGTGGCCGTGAGC
>JAYUYE010000364.1:0-4645 GCA_043752985.1 Myxococcales bacterium | reverse complement strand
CCGAGTTCGGCGCGGTGACCTTGCCGTAGATCCCCGGCACGAGCTCGCCGCGATCGAGCATGGGAACCTCGCGGCCCATCGCAGCCTTCTTGCTCGGGGTCAAGTAATCGCCACAGACCCAGCCGCGCGGCACGATCTCGACCCAGGGCTTCGTGCAGCCCTTCGCCTTTGCGGTCTCGGTCCAGCGCACGCGAGTATCGACCGCGAGCGTTCCGATTCGCTTCGCGTCGTCGCCCGGTTCGAGCCGAACACCGACGGTGCGGGTCAGCTCGAGGGACCGCGTCCCCTCAGGAAAATCCGGTGTCGTGGGGGCGGGGTTCGTGGCTTCGTCATCATCCGCAATGGGCACCGGGGCCGGATCCGACCTTCGTGGCTCGTCCTTCTTGCCGCCACACCCGATCAGGGTGGCTGCGAGCCCCAGCGCACGCAATCGCCGCATTCTTGGTCAGTAGCACGCCCGTGATACCGTTGCAGGCAGATGAAGCTCGGCGAGATGCTCGTGCGAGACGGGAGGCTAACGGAGCCCCAGCTCGACGCGGCGCTCAAGTATCAGGCTCGGGATGGAGGGCGGATCGGTACCGTCCTGTTCGAACACGGCCTGATCGACCTCGAAGCGCTGACGGTGTACCTCGGCCTCGAGCTCGGGATTCCGATCGCGACCGGAGCGATGCTCGAGCGAGCCAAGCGCGCCGCCGTCCGCCTGCTCCAGCCGGCGCAGGCGTTCAAGCACAAGTGCGTTCCACTCGTGGTCCAGGACCGCCAGCTGATCGCGGCGATCGAGGATCCCCACGACTTCGCGACCCTCGAGGCGCTGACCGCGATCACGGGCTACCGCGTGCTGCCGCGCGTCGCGCCGGAGGTTCGCATCTATTATTACATCGAGCGCTACTACGGCGTCGCTCGGCCCGCGCGGTTCGTGAAGTTCGCCGACAAGCCGCGCGGTGACGAGGGCGCCGTCGATCAGGGCCTGCCCGCGCCGCCGCTGCCCGGCCTACCGCCGGCACCTGCAGCGCCGATCGCTGCACCGGGCCCGCGCCCGAAGCTGCGCAGCGTGAAGATGAAGATGTTCGACGACTCCGAGGCGCTCGAGCTCGAGGCCGAGGATCTGATCGACACTCTCGACGCCGACGACACGGCGCCCGCCGAGACCGCGACCACGTTGACGTCGCCGCTGCGCAAAGGACCGACCACGATCCCGCCGATGATCGTGCCGACCGCGGTCGCTCCAATTCAGAGCGATGTCGCGATGCGGACGCTGGCGAGCGCGACGGATCGCAACTCGATCATCGAGGCGCTCCTCGGGTTCTCGGCTGCCACGTTCCAGGCGGCCGTCGTGTTCACGGTGCGCGATAACATCGCATTCGGGTGGAAGGCGATCGGCAACCTGCCCGGGTACGCGAACGTCGAGCACATTCTGATCCCGCTCGAGGCGCCGTCGATCGTGCAGAGCGCGATCGCGTCGGACAACGGCGTCTTCCACGGCGCGCTCACGCCCTCGACCGTGAACTCGTACTTTTACAAGGTGCTTCGCTGCGCGGAGCCGGCGATGGTCAGCGTCGGCGTCATCATGATCGGCAAGCGCGTGGTCAACGTGCTGTACGGCCACGGCGCGGACCTGTCACCGATCCAGATCGGGGTCCTGCAGCAGGTCTGCAAGTCTGCCGCGGATGCGTACGCTCGGTTGATCGCTGCGAAGAAGAAGTAGCGAGCGCTACTGCATGTCGATCCAGGCGGCGATCGTCGCGCGCTGGGTCTCCGTGAAGTAGGGATTCGCCGAGTGAGTGCCCGGCGCGGGCACACCGCCCTTGGTGACCAGGATGTTGGTCGCGCCCCCCGGGCCGGTCTTGTACTTCGCGGCGAGCGATTCCCACGTGTTGAGGATCGGGACCTGGAGTCCGCTGTGGCAGCCCGTCGCCAGGCAGCCACCGGCCTGCGCCATCGGCTTGATGACGGAATCGAACATCCCGATCTTGGCGACGCTGGCGCCGCCCGGAGCGTCCGGGGTGCCGCCGTTGATCTTGACCTCGCCGACGTCACAGGCCGTCAGGACGGTCGCGCTCATGATGAGGACGGCTCGAAGCATGATGATCCGCAGTGAGACCATTTGTACCAGGGACGGTCATGCAAGCGCTAGCGCACCCCGCGATCCTGCTCGCAGGCGAGCTGGAACTGGCTGAAATCGGGTGCGGAGCACCGTGGATGTGCGCGGGACAACACGACAACTCCCGCGATGATGGCGAGTAGGCACCCCACGGGGAGGACGAATGCCCCCAGCGGCCCGGCCGCCCCCCATCGCCGCAGTACCCAGGCGAGGGCAGCCACGGCGGGCGCCCCGAGCGCTGCCAGCCAGACCGTGAGCGGGACCCCCATCGGCAGAAAGCCGTTCCAGGCGGCCTCGCGCAGCTGATCCGGCGCCAGAACGAGCAGAACGGGCAGCAGCAGGGCCAGCGGCGCCACGAACCGCGCCGGTCCAAGGAAAGGAGCGACGGCCGCGATGGCCGCCGGCACGATCCAGATCCAGGCGAGCTCGGCCGCTCCGATCGCGAGCAGCACGACCCCGACCACGAGCGGCACCAAGACCGCGACGACAAGGTACCGGAGCGTTCCGATCCACGGGCGCACCCGGCGTGCAGCGAGCGTCACCAATCCCAGCGAGCCGAGCAGCACGAGGCCGAGGGCGATCTGCGCCGACCCCGGCGCGTGGATCCACGAGGCGGCATGATCTCCCGCCGTCGCGAGCTCGACCGCGAGTGTGAGCGCGACCGCGATCGCAAATGCGACGATTCCCACGATCACACCGAGGCCACCGCGCGCGCGGCTCGTGCGCTGCGCGATCAGTGCGGCGAGGGCGAGCGCGGCGAGCACGAGCTCGACCGCGATCACGAGCCAGCGCGGCACCACGGTGTTCGCGAACACGGGAACCCAGAACCCATCGCCGCTCGCGACCGGCGGCCTGGCGTGGGCGAGATGCAGCAGCAACCGGCCGATCTCGTCGACGTGTGCACGATCGACGCGGGCGAGCACATCCCGGCGGCTGTGATACGCGAGGTCGATCCACTCGCCGTCTTGCCCACGGTGATAGAGGTGCACCGCGCGGATCCCGCGCCGCGTGAACGGCCCGTGATCGGAGCGCTCGGCCTGCGGCCACCACCGGCTGATCACCCGATGCGCCAGCGGCCCCCGCAGGATCACGCCCGCGCGATCTGCCGCACGCGCAAGCCACCACATCTCCGCCGATCCGATCAACTCACTCGCGCCGTTGATGCTGAGGTCGCCCGACCCGCCGATCAGATCAAGGGCGATCGCGAACGCGACACGATCGCCAAGCTTCGCCGCAAGTGACTCTGCACCGACCAGCCCGACCTCCTCGTTCGCCGTGAATGCGAGGACCACCGGAACCTCGGGCGGCTTCGCATGCAGCGCGCGCGCGAGCTCGATCAGCACCGCAACGGCGGCGGCATTGTCGACGGCCCCCGGGCTCCCCGCGACGGTGTCGTAGTGCGCCATCACCAGCAGCGCCCTGCCCGGCGGACCGAACCGCACGAGCAGATTCTCGTCGGTCATCTCGACCTTCCCCCCGTGACGAACCGTCCGCCCCATGACCTCGATCGCGGGCAGCTCGACGGGCCCGACCGCCACCCGCTCGACCGTCGCCCCGGTATCCTTGATCGATTGCGCGATGTACCCAGCGGCGCGCCGCGAGGCATCGGTATCGCTGACTCTCGGCCCGAGCGCCAGCAGCGAGCTGACGTGCAGCATCGCGCGCTCGACATCGATCCCCGGCCCCGGCTCGCCCGCCGAGCACGCAGCCACCGTCAGCAGCAGTGCGAGCGCCCTGCTCACCCCAGGTCCGCGAGCAGAGCAGCGTTCTCCGCGGGCGTGCCGACCGTGATTCGCAGGCAGCTCGCGAGCGGACCGACCGTTCCGAACGACCGCACGACGATGCCGGCGTCTGCGAGGCGCTTCCAGGTTGCTCGTGCGTCGGGGAACTTCACGAGGAGGAGGTTGGCCTCGCTCGCGAAGACCTCGAGACCGCGCGCGGTGAGAGCAGCGGCGAGCCGGCCGCGCTCGACAACGACTTCGGCGGCGCGCTCCGCGCACCAGGTGCTGGCGTGGGCGACGAGGAACTCGGCCGCGCGCTGATCGAGCGAGGAGAGGTTGTAGGGAGGCCGAACTTTCTCGAGCACTCCTGCGACTGCAGACGAACTGACCGTGAAGCCGACGCGAAGTCCGGCCATGCCAATCTTCGAGAGCGTGCGCATCACGACGAGGTTCGGGTGCGCTGCGAGGTGCGGCAGGTTGGTGACGCCGGAGTATGCGACGTAGGCCTCGTCGGAGACGACCACGGTGTCGCGGTGGCGAGCGGCGAGCTCGAGCGCGAAGCCTGGACGCCACAGGGTACCGGTCGGATTGTTCGGCAGCGCGAGGAAGACGACGGAGGGTCGGTGAGTCTCGATCGCGTGGAGGATCGCGGGCTCGTCGAGCTCGAAGCGTGAGGTGAGCGGAACCTCGACCTGAGGCAGGCCACGCGCGATCGCGGCGAGCTTGTAGTAGACGAACGACGGGACGGGATAGAGAATCGGACCCGCAAACCCGGCGCACAGCGCGGCGATCAGCTCGTCCGAGCCGTTGCCGAACACGAGCC
>JAYUYE010000363.1:0-1748 GCA_043752985.1 Myxococcales bacterium | reverse complement strand
GTGCTCGTGCAGGGCACCACGTATCCGCTCGGCACCCTCGACACCACGCCGCGGATCGGTCTCGCGCGCGCGATGTCCGCTGTTCGCGCCGTGCTCGCGCCGGCCCATACCGGGGATCGCGATACGGGGCGCCTCGTGATCCTTCCCGAGCGCGGCCCAGGGTCCGTTCGCTATCAGCTGGTCTGGGAAGTCACCGCGTGGCGCGGCGAGCAGCAGGCCGTCGTCCATGTTGACGCGCAGCGCGGCGCGGTGCTGGCTGGCTACGACGCGAACCACTACGAGTACCCCGGTCGGGCGAGCAATCACGTCGACGAGCGCACCGTGGGCGACGCCGTCGTCCGGCTGCCCGCCGCCCACTTGCGCCTGCACTCCTCACGCGGGAACGCGACGACCGACGGCGACGGAGCCTTCACGTTCTCGGGCTCCGCCGGCCCGCTGATCGTCAACGCCAACCTGCACGGCGCGTACGTCGACGTCCAGAACCTCGACGGTCCGAACGCAACATTCGTCGGCATGATGCGCCCCAACTCCGCCTACGCACTCGAGTGGACCGAGACGCGCTCGACGCCCGAGGAGCGCGACGTGTTCCGCGGCGCGACCGTCACGAATCGGTTCGTAGCTCCGGTGTTCCCCGGTCTGACCTGGCTCGATCGGCCGATCCTCGCAAAGGTCAACCACAAGCGCACCTGCAACGCGTACTGGAACGGCAGCTCGATCAACTTCTTCGCCGCGGGCAAGGGCTGCAACAACACCGGCCGGATCTTCGACGTGGTGGCGCACGAGTGGGGCCACGGCTTTGACCAGAACGCACCGGGTGCCGCGATCGATGGCGCGCTCGGCGAGTTCATCGGCGACTTGATCTCGTTCGTCCAGACCCGGAGCCCGCTCCTCGGACCCGGATTCTTCACCAATGGCAAGCCAGTGCGTGACCTCGAGGACCCGAACTACGAGTGCTTCGACCCGAAGAAGCGCGAGGTCCACGCGGCCGGCCACCTGCTCGGCGCTGTCGTCTGGGACATCTTCAATGACCTCGAGAAGGCCGGCGTCACCGGCGATCGGCTCAAGCGGCTGATGCTGTTCCCGATCGCGATCGCGCAGACGCGCGCCGGCTGGTACACCGCGATGCTCGCCGTCGACGATGACAACGGCAACCTTCTCGACGGCACTCCGAACGAGTGCCTGATCTACAACCAGTTCAAGGCGCACAGCTGCGGTGGAACGCGGTGGCCCGGAGTGCCGGAGCAGGCTCCACCGCACTGCGTGATCGCCGCCCCCTGAGCGGGTTCAGTGCGGTGCTGCCTGGAGCAGGCAGACCGACGAGCAGCCATCTCCGCCGGTGGTGTTGCCGTCGTCGCAGGTCTCGCCGGCCTCGATGATATGGTTGCCGCAGCACGGCTTGGGAGCGTCGGGGGTCGGCGGCGCCGGCGCGTCGGGCGGTGCGGGTGCGTCGGGCGTCGCGGCGTCCGGCGTCGGGACCGGGGGTGCGTCGATCATCGGGCCTACGCCTGCGTCGGCGCCCGGCCCCGCGGGCAGTCCGCACTGCAGGGTGGAGACGTCATTGCCGTCGAGGGTGACGGCGCCGTTGCGGGCGAGCACGCGACCGCTGACGTCAGCACCGGTGACGAGCGTGACGCTCGTGAGTGCGAGGATATTTCCGGTGAACTGTGTACCTGTGCCGAGCGTGGCGGAGCTGCCGACCTGCCAGAACACGTTGCAGTCGTCACCGCTGTTGATGACCTGAACCGTCG
>JAYUYE010000362.1:0-4657 GCA_043752985.1 Myxococcales bacterium | reverse complement strand
GGCCCGTCGATCGGCCCGTGCTGCTTCGAGGTCGGGCCCGAGGTCGTGGCCGAGTTCCGTGCCGGCTTCGGCGAGCTGCCCGGCCTCGTCGTCGCCGGGCCGGCCAAGGACCACGTCGATCTGCGCGTGGCGCTCGTCGCCTCGCTCGGCCGCGCCGGCGTGTCGCCCGATCACATCGACGCCGACCCGCCGTGCACCCGCTGCCACGCCGATCGCTTCTTCTCCTACCGCCGCGACGGTCGCGCCGGCGGCGTCCACATGGGCTTCATCGGTCTCGCGTAGCTAGCTACTGACAGACGCCCACGGTCCACTGCGTGTAGTAGTCGGAGGTCGTCGAGTCGAACGCCTCGGTCGATGACACGCACTGACCCGCGGTCGCCGCGAAGCCGTACGACGCCGGGTTGGTGGTGATCGCGAAGCCACTACCGAGGACCTCGATCTGGTCGCTGGCGTCGCTGCCGCGCAGGCCGCCAGTGAGCAGCACGCGCGTCACGTCGTAGACCGGCGCGGTGTCGCCGAACACGCTGTGGTCGATCGCGACCCGCGCGTCGAGCTTGGGGGACACGGTGATCGTCTCGGTGCCGGTCGCGTCGTCGGCGGTGATCGTCGCAGCGAGCGAGCGGCCATCGTTCGGGTTCAGATCGATCGAGAGCGCGAGCGCACCGTTCTTGGTCAGCGTCGTCGTGCGGTCGCCGAGGCTGATGTTCGTGAGCTCGACCGGCTGGCCGGCCGCGCCCGCGACGGTGATCGACGCGCCGGGCAGGTCGAGGTCGAAGCCGTCGACGCCGGACGTGTGGATCGTGGTCGCGCGGAGGTCGAGCTCGGCCGAGGCGGTCGCCGCGGTGCCGTCGAGCTCGGCCTGCGCGATCTTGCCCGCGCCGGTCGCGAACCGGGTCGCCTCGGTGCCGTCGAGATCAATGCCCGCATCGGCGACCGCGATCGCGATTGCGCGATCGACCGTCAGCGAGACGCGCGCGTGCGCGGCGCCGAGGATGTCGAGCCGGCCGGTGAATCGCCCCTGGAGCCGCGCGTTCGGCGCGTCCTCGCCGAACGCCGAGGCGAGGGCCTCGGTGGCCGCTTCGGCACCGTCGAGGTCCACGGTGAGCGCGATCGACGTGTGCGAGAGCGAGACGAGCAACGGCTCGTCATGGCCCGCGCCGAGCTGGACCGCGAACGCGAGCTCGTCACCGTTCTCTTCGACGCGGATCCGCAGCTCGACCTTGGTGTAGGCAGTCACGCAGTCCGGATCGAGGGTGGTGATCTCGTTGCCATCGGGATCGAAATCCGTGGTCTCGCACATCAGCTCGACCGGGACCTGGTAGATGCCGTCACCGAGGTGATTCGCGTCGGTGAAGATCGTCGTGTTGAGCTCCTCGACGATCGCATCGGTATCGATGCCGCCCTCGATTGGGTCGATCGGCAGGAGGCCATGGCGGGTCGCGGTGGTACCCGACAACCGCGCCACGAGATCGCGGGCGACGCGGAACGAGGTACTCGTTCCACCCTGGCCGAGCGCGCGCTCCATGATCGAGAACGACGCCGCACCGGGCATCGCCTCGGCGGTGCCTTCGCCGGCACGAGCGGCCTCGCGCAGGACGTGGCCAAGGTCATCGGCGAGACGAGAGCGGACCGCGGAGGGCGGCGGTGCATCGTTGCCGCAGCCGAGGAGGCCGGCGCCGAGCAGCGACAGGGCGAGCAGTGCGTTAGGTGATGACATGTGCATGACGCTCGAGACCTTCCAACACGCATGCCAGTCGCCTGAGCGCTACATCGGGACGTCGGTTGCCGGCAGTTGCCGAGACATTCGTGTCACGGAGAGGCGGAAGTCCGCGCAGCTCCACAGGTGGCAGGTGGCGCGACATCGGCGCCCGTGTGCCGAACCGTTCACGATCACACGCACCACACGTCAGAGATCGCTCAGTCGAGCGCGATGCCGTAGGCCGGGAGGATATCGCCGGTCAGGGCCTGAACCACGCTCTCGGCCTTGTGCCAGTCGATCATCGCCTGCGACTTGCGCAGCTCCGCCTGCCGGAGCTCCTCGAGTCGGCCGAGGATGTCGAAGTTCGTCGACTTGCCGAGGTTGAAGCGGTCGGTCTCGAGCTTGACGTTCTCGTTCGCGAGGACGATGGCACGCTCCGACAGGCTGACCCGGCGGCGCGCGAGCTCGAGCTGGGCCACTGCGCGCGCCATGGTCTGCGCGATCTGCGCGCGGATATCGAAGGCGTTGACCTCGAGCTTCTCGCGCGTGGCGCGCAGCTCGCGGGCGCGGCCGCGAACATTCTCCTGACCGATCGAGTGCTCGTAGGTCAGCGAGCCCGAGATCGCGATCGACTTGAACTTGACGAGGTTCTCCCACGCGGTCGCGAACTTCTCGTCCTGCCCGATCGGGCCGAGCGAGAGTGCGGCGTCGAGCTGCGGGAGAAGGCCGTTCTCGGTGACCTGGATATCGAGCTTCGTGACGTCGTCCTGCTTCGCGAGCTGTGCGAGCTCGGGGCTGGCGGCGAACGCGCGATCCGTGAGCTGGCCGAGGTCCCAGGTCGCATCGCGCGTCGCGAGGTCCGTGGTCACGCGCAGGCCGAGCTCGCCGGCACCGATCGGCAACCCGACCGTGCGGCGCAATGCGATCGAACGATCGAGCACATTGAGCTCGGCGCTCAGGATCTCTTCCTCGCGCGTCGCGATGATCTGCTGCACCGCGGGAATCTCGCTGCGTGGAATCTTGCCGCCCTGGTTGCCGAGCGTGGTGATCCGCAGCCGCTCCTTCGCAAGATCGAGGCTCGACTGCGTGATCGCGAGCTGACGCTCGGCGAGGACGAGGTCCCAGTACGCCGACACCACGGTCTGCACGGCCTGGATCGCGGCGAGCCGGCGCGCGAGGACGGCCGCATCGCGGGACAACGTCGCGCGACGCTCGTTGACCTCGTACAGCCAGCGCCCGCGGCCCCGCAGCAACGGCTGCACGATCCCGATCGAGACCTCGTCCGACCAGTTGCTGTTGATGTCGGCCGGGTTGATCGGCGACGTCGCGCGCGAGTACCGGCTACCGAGGTGGAGCGTGACCGTGCCGCCGGTCGGCAGCAGGCGCGAGAGGTCGGCGGTGGCGCCGATCGTGGTCGACCGATCGATCGTGAAACCGCTGATGAAGCTCGACGAGCTCTGGCCGTAGAGCTGCGCACGGAGGTGCCAGTCATCGCGCGCGTAGGTCTGGGAGATCTGCGCCTCGGCGATCGCGATGTCGATCTTGGCGCTGCGCAGGCTCGGCGCCTGGCGCACGGCCGACTGCAGGAGGTCCGGCAGCGTGGTCGCGCGCGCGGGGCCGGCCCACGTCGTCAGGTCATCCGCGGTGGTCGGCGGGGTCGCGCCGGGGGCACCACCGCCGCCACTGCTGCCAGTGCTGCCAGTGCTGGTCGTGGGATCGTCGACGATCGAGACCGCGCGGCCGAGAAGATCCGCGCGCGCGTCTGGCCGTCCGGCGACGAGAGCCAGGAATCCGACGAGCACGAGCGCGAGACCGCGAGCTGACCGCATCGAGCGGGCGCATCATGGCACGCACCAAGAGCTCGTGCGACTGCGACAAGTGCAACGCGGTTCGCCGTGCTTTACGCTCCCCGCTGCGTGGACCTGCGGAAACCCTGCGTGTTAGCGTGCCGAACGTAGATGGCAACGGTCCTGCGTACCTACTGCTTCCTCGACGCGCTTCAGCCGCAACAGGCGACGTTCGTCGGTAAGACCGCGCGTGGCTTCCTGCCGGTGCCGTTCCAGGCATCGCTGTGGGTCGAGATCGCGCCCGGAATCGCGATCAACCAGGTCACCGACGCTGCGCTCAAGGCGACCGCGGTGCAGCCCGCGGTGCAGGTCGTCGAGCGCGCGTACGGTCTTCTCGAGGTTCATCACCACGACAAGGGCGAGGTTCTCCAGGCCGGAGCGACGATCCTCAAGTACCTCGGCGTCGACGAGAGCCAGCGCCTCAAGCCGAAGGTCCTGACCAGCCAGATCATCCGTGGCGTCGAGGCCTACCAGACGCAGATCATCAACCGCTCGAGCGCGGGTATGATGGTGCTCCCCGGCCAGTCGTTGTTCATCTTCGAATGCGAGCCCGCCGGCTATGCGGTGCTCGCAGCGAACGAGGCGGAGAAGGCTGCCCAGGTCAACCTGGTCAACGTGACCCCCTACGGTGCATTCGGGCGCCTCTACATGGCGGGGCCCGAGGCTGAAATCGATGAGGCGGCGGCGGCGGCGACGGCAGCGCTTGCTGCGGTCACCGGTAGGGAACCAGAGAAGTTCGTCGATAGGTGATCCACTTTCCCGGGCCTTCGGTCCGGGTGGCGACCTGCATTAGGAGAACGCGATGGCTGACGCTCTCGGAATGATCGAAGTCAAAGGTTTCGTCGGCATGGTCGAAGCGGCCGATGCGATGGTCAAGGCTGCCAAGGTCGAGCTCGTTGGCTTCGAGAAGACGGGCGGTGGCTATGTCACCGCGATCGTCCGCGGCGACGTCGCCGCCGTGAAGGCAGCGACCGAGGCCGGCCAGCGCGCTGCAGAGCGCGTCGGCGAGGTCGTCTCGGTCCACGTGATCCCGCGCCCGCATGCCAACGTCGACGCGGCCCTGCCGCTCGGACGCGCAGGCGGCGACGGCGGCAACGGCAACAAGAAGTAG
>JAYUYE010000361.1:0-1749 GCA_043752985.1 Myxococcales bacterium | reverse complement strand
CCGAGGCACCCGGCTACGTGCGGATGCCGGATCGCCGGATCGATCTCCTTCGCTGGTTCCGCGAATGGAAGCCCGGAACAGACGCGGAGATCGTCTCGCGCCTCACGCCCTACGTCACCGACTTCGACGAGAACTCGCGGTCCGCGGCGATCGAGGGCATGGCCGGGCGAGATCCCGCGCTGATCGGTGCTCCGTTGATCGCGGCGCTGCTCCGGCCCGAGGAAGAGTCCGGACGGATCCGGCGGCAGATCCTCGATGTGCTCGCAGCTGCCAAGGCGCCGCTCGGAGACCAGGCTGCCGCCGTGGGCGCCGCGCTGCGTGGCCCGCTGGCGGACGACTTCCGGGTGGAAGGCGACATCGTCAAGAAACGATAGAGACGACGCGGCGGGGCAATTGGCCCCGCACGTTTGCTCGACGGGAATCAAATGCGGGCGGACCATCATTTCGATGTCGGCCACCATCGAAGCACTCGGCGAGGTTCCGTTGTTCGCAGGTCTCGGCGAGCGAGAGCAAGCGATCCTCGCCGACCGTGTCGACATCTGCGACATCACGGCCGGTGAATGCTTGTGGGAGTACGGCGATCCCGGCGACTGGATGATGATCATCCTGTCGGGCCGGGTCGAGATCACGGTGCGGACGAAGACCGGCGACAAGGTCTTTCTCGAGCAGGCCGAGCCGGGCGACTTTTTCGGAGAGATCTCCTTGCTCGATGCTGGGCCGCGGACCGCGAGCGCGCATGTCATCGAGTCCGGTCGAGCGATCGTCGTCGACCGCGACGATCTCGATGAGCTGCTGCGGCTGCGCCCGACGGCGGCCCTTGACCTCGTGACAGCAACGGGCAAGCGGCTTCGCACGAACGCGGCAATCCTCCGCAACACGGCGACGCGAAACGTCAACGACGAGGTGCTCGCCGAGAGCAACCTGGTTCTGCGGATGGCGGACTGGGTCGCGAATACGTCGGGAAGCATCACCTTCCTGCTGGTCCACGTCGCGCTGTTCGCGGCGTGGATCCTCCTGAACATCGGGCTCGTTCCATGGGGCGGCTTCGATCCGTTTCCGTTCGGTCTGCTCACGATGGCGGTCTCGCTCGAGGCGATCATCCTGTCGACCCTGCTCCTGTTCAGCTCGAACCGCGAAGGGGCGCGCGAGCGGGTCCGGAGCGACATCGAGTACGACATCAACCTCAAGGCGGAGCTGCAGATCCAGCACCTGCACGAGAAGATCGATCAGCTCAGTGGCAAGATGCTCGCGCGGCTCGACGCGCTCGACACGCAACGCCATCCGCCGGGCTGGACCCCGAAGCGTACCGAGCCGGCGCGCTAGCCCCTTCCTGAGCCGAGAAAACCGGGGTACATGCATTCCCCAGATGCCTCGCCGCAAGGATCTGGAGTCGGTGTTGATCATCGGGTCGGGACCGATCGTGATCGGTCAAGCCTCCGAGTTCGACTACTCGGGAACGCAAGCGTGCAAGGCGCTGCGCGAAGAGGGGCTCAGGGTCATCCTGATCAACTCGAACCCGGCCACGATCATGACCGACCCGGAGCTGGCGGACGCAACGTACATCGAGCCGCTCACGGTCGAAGTGCTCGACAAGGTCCTCGAGCGCGAGAAGCCGAGCGCCGTGCTGCCCACGCTCGGTGGCCAGACCGGTCTCAACCTCGCGATGGCGGCGCACAAAGCCGGCCTGTTCGAGAAGCACAAGACCGAGCTGCTCGGCGCGAACGTCCACTCGATCGAGATGGCCGAGGA
>JAYUYE010000360.1:0-1749 GCA_043752985.1 Myxococcales bacterium | reverse complement strand
AGCGGTGTGCGGCCGGCCTCTACGATGGACAGCCGCCTGACAAGGACGGCGTCGCGGTCACGATCCTTTCCGGGTTCGTGTTCCCGGGGGTCGACATGGTCCAGCCGCCGTACGTGTCCGCGGCGCAGGCCAATGGCGAACACTCGTGCTTCCATCACCAAGCAGGCAACACGAGCCGGGTGACCTGCCTCGGCTCACCTACGCTGCCGCAGGTCACCACGAGCGGGGGATTCCCTAAGTGCGGCATTCGCGACAGTAACAGCGTGGACGTCCCCGGCAGCTGGCGCGCTCCCGACGAGAATGCACCCGGTATGTTCGCCATGGCCGATCAAACCTGCGCTCTCGACTCCACGAGCAAGATCAGGTGCTGGGGAATCAACTCGAACTTCGAGCTCGGCAAGATCGCCGGTGGAGTGCCCGCCGAGGTGTTCTCGCGTCAGTGGGTCGCGATTGCGGGAGGCGATGACCACACGTGCGGCATCGCGGCGGACGATGGCAAGGTCTACTGCTGGGGTGAGAACCAGTACGGCCAGGTCGGCGATGGAACGTCGTACGAGCCGAGCCCCGTCGAATCCGGCGTCCCCTAGTTTGCGTGGTACGGTTCGCCTGATGTCGGGTCGCAGCTTCGCGCTCAGTCCAGGCAAGCGGGTCCTCTACCTGACGAAGGATCCCGACAGGATCCGCGATCAGCTCGCCGGCACGCTCCGCCTGCGGATGAGCGACGTCGCCGTGGACGACCTGCTCGACGACATCAACACCGACGCGATGACGCCGGCGTGGGTCTGCTTTGACTACGACCCCGCCGACATTGCGACGAATGCGTACGCCGGCCTCGTGATCGCCGGGCAGCGGCTGATCCCACCGAACGCGCTCAAGGACGGCGGCTTCGAGGTGATCGTCGCAGGCGCGCAGAAGGGAGTCGGCTCGAGCCGCGAGACGGCCGCGCAGTGCGAGGTGTTCTCGGGGAGCAAGCTCGCGATCGCGTCGTCGTTCGCGCCGATCCACGCGCGCAACAACATCAATATCGGGCAGCTGATGGGCGACCACGCCATGCTGCGCCGGCTCGAGAGTGGCGAGTCGATCTCGCTCGCGGAGTTTACCCGCGGCCACGATGCGATCACGGCGCTGATCATCGAGAGCGGCGGCCTGCTGCCATTCTGCGCGCGCCTCGACAAGGGCGAGATCGTCGTCCCGCCGACCGGTACCGGCAAGCGGCCGATGAACCTGACCGAGAAGATCCTCGCGGCGAAGCTACTTCCCGGCCAGGGCGACTACGTCAAGCCGGGCGATGCCGTGCTGGTCAAGGTCGACGCCGGCTACTCGCACGAGTTCACCACGGCGCAGGTCGACTTCTTCCTCGGCGAGGAATACGGCGCCGGCTACAAGGTGCAGAACCCCGCGAAGTTCGCGGTGTTCGAGGACCACCTGATCTACGCGACCGGCGTCGCGTCGATGGCGAAGTTCGCCGACAAGATCCAGAACCTGCGTGACGCGCAGCGTGCGTTCGCCGAGCGAACCGGCGTGCGCAATTACAACGCGATCAACGGCGTGTCGCCGGGCATCTGCCATCAGGTCGCGCGCGAGCAGTTCATCGACCCGGGTGACTTCGTTCAGGCGACGGACAGCCACACCTGCATGGGCGGAGCATCAGGCGCGCTGTCATGGGGAGTGGGCTCCACCGAGTACGCGGCCCTGCTGTTCTGGGGCTTCACGCCGATCGCGGTGCCCGAGTCGATCCGGTTCGAGCTC
>JAYUYE010000359.1:0-4662 GCA_043752985.1 Myxococcales bacterium | reverse complement strand
GGGCATAGGCCCACGCAGAGAGCAGCAGGAGATCGCGGCCGGCCGTCATCGACAGACCCTTGCGCATCCGATCGTGGAGCTCGCTGTCGTCGAGCACGCCGTTCGGGATCCCGCCCTCGGCGCAGAACAGGTGCATCTGCGCGATCCAGTACGATAGCTTGAGGACCTCGCCCATCGGGATCGGACCTCGCGCCTCGAGGACGACGCGCGCCTCCTTGGTCCGGCCGAGTGCCGTCAGGAGATTGATCTCCGTGTAATACGAGAACTGGTGCTGGATCAGACGCGGGGATAGCTTGCTGCGCGCGCGACGCACACGATCGAGCGCCAGCTCGCTTTTGCCGTCGAGCGCATCCGCAATGGCGACGCGCAGCTCGGCGAGCGCACGAACGCGGCCCGGTGCCCACCACGCTCGCGCGACCGGCTCGGCAAGCGCGCGGCCCTCGAGGGAGTTGCCGTTCGATAGCGCGACGCTCGCCTCGTTGACCTTCTTGACCGCGTTCACCGTGCCGAAGAACCGACCACCGAGCGCGAGGTAGAACGGGATCAGCAGCGGGAATGACGTGGCCGCGAGCGCGACGCCAGCGGAGATGATCCCACCGAATGCGATGTACGCGACGATCTGCCGGTTGCGCACGCCCGACGGATCCTTGACCTCGCCGTCGCGGCCGACGTACACGAGCTGACCCTTGCCGGCCTTGTCGAGATCGCGCGCGATCATCGGTCGCTCGAGCGCGGTGCTCGGAACCGTGAGGGCGCCTGGCTTCTTGGGGGAATCGGCCATCAGTCAGCTCGCGTCGTCGTGAACGCGCCAGTCGGTGCCTTGCGAGGAGTCGAGGAGCTCGATGCCGATCGCGGCGAGCTCGTTGCGAATCTCGTCGCCCCGCGCGAACTCCTTGGCGACACGGGCAGCGGCGCGATCGGCGATCAGCCCGTCGATCTTGCTGACATCGATCGCCTTGCGCCGCACGAGCCGGTCGCGGCGATCACGCAGGTACGTCGCCGGTGCGTTCGCGAGGACCCCAAGCGCCTCGCCGACGCTGCGAAGGTCGCGCGCGATCCGCGCCAGCGAGCGGCGACGGACCTGCTTGTCGATGCCTTTGCCCTCGGCGATCAGCTTGTTGCCGAGCTGTGCGGCCTCGTGCATCGCGGCCATGACCTTCGGCGAGTTGAAGTCGTCGGCGAGCGACTCGCGGGTCGCGGGCACGAGCTTCTCGGCATCGGGCAGCACGGCGCCTTCACCTGCGTCGCCGCCCTGGGCGATGAACGCATCGATCTTCGAGAGCGTTACGTAGAAGTACTCGAGGTCGCGGTCGGCCGCCTCGAGGCTGCGGAACCTTACGCCGGTCGGTGTGCCGTCGGGCGCGCGGATCTCGTCGACCTCGAACTCGATCGGAGAGCGGTAGTGGTGCTTGACGCAGAAGAAGCGCAGCGCCTCGCCACCGACGGCGTCTGCGATCTGATCGCAGCCGAATACGTTGCCGAGCGACTTCGACATCTTCTCGCCGGCGAAGTTGAGGAAGCCGTTGTGCATCCAGTAGCGAGCAAACGTGGTCGTGCCGTACGCGCCTTGCGACTGCGCGATCTCGTTCTCGTGATGCGGAAAGATCAGGTCCTTGCCGCCGCCGTGGATGTCGAACGACTGCCCGAGGTGGGCGACGGTCATCGCCGAGCATTCGATGTGCCAGCCCGGTCGGCCCTTGCCCCACGGCGAATCCCACGCGGGCTCGCCCGGCTTCGCGGCCTTCCACAGCGCGAAGTCGACGGGCGACTTCTTCGCCTTCCCGACGAGCTCGCGGTCACTCGCGCCGGCGCGCAGATCATCGACAGACATCCCGCTCAGCTTGCCGTACGGCGGAAAGGTATCGACCTGAAAATACACGTCGCCGTCGACGGCGTAGGCCGAGCCATTCGCGACGAGCTTTGCAGTGAGCTCGATGATCTCCGCGATGTGCGTCGACACCTTTGGCTCGACGTCGGGCGGCAGCACGCCGAACCGCGCCATGTCCGCGTTGTAGGCATCCGCGAACCGCGCCGCGAGCGCCATCGGATCCTCGCCGAGCTCGTTCGCGCGCCGGATGATCTTGTCCTCGACGTCGGTGATGTTGCGGACGTAGCGGACCGCAAAGCCGAGGAACCGCAGGCTGCGCCGGATGGTGTCGAACGAGATCGCGGAGTACGCGTGACCGATGTGCGCGGGGGCGTAGGGCGTCGGACCGCACACGTACATGCCGACCTTGCCCGGCTCGAGGGGCTCGAACGGGACTTTTTGCCGGCGCAGAGAGTCGTGCAGGCGGAGAGACGTCACCACCGTGGTTGTAGCATCCCTCATTTCCACCCGAAGCTCTTCGCGCCGCTTCCCGAGACCGCGTTCGTCAGTCGCTCGAGCCACTCCGTGGTCGCGGGCTGGGTGGCCGGCACGTCGAGGGTCCACAAGAGGAGGCCCTGCGGCGTGTTCGCGATCACCCAGCGTCCGTCGGTCGAGATCTGGGGCGTTCCGTAGGAGACTCCCGGAGAGCTGGCGAGCGTCCACCGGCGGTTCGCGACCAGTGGATCGACTACCTCGATCGAGCCCTCCTTGCCTTCGACGATCACGCCGGTCTCGGCCGACATCGAGAGCCGCGCCCCGAATGTCTCCTCGAGATCCGTGATCTGGTCCGGGCGACCGAGCTCGATCCGGTACGCAGACAGGTTCGTGGTGAAGGCGAGGACGTGCGCCGGCCCGGCATCGGCGAGCTCTCGGATACCGACCGGGAGCGTCGCGTGCACCTCTTCCTCGCCATCCGGTCGCCACACGCGAATCTGCTTGTCGAACGAGAACAGCACGGCGCCCTCGCGGCCCACGAGGATCGACCCGGCTGGCAGCTTCGCGACCTTCGTGGTCGTCTCCGCGCCGCTCGTGAGGTTCTTGCGCCATAGCGTGCCGTCCACGAAGACCGCGGCGACCCACGGCGGTTCGCTCCGGCTCCACGCCAGTCCGGCGAGCGGCTCGGCGCGGTCGATCAGCACCGTGCGCTTGCCGGTCGTCACATCATGGAGCTGCAGCGCACCGTCTGACTTGGAACCGAGGAGCACCTGGTGCTCGCTCGCAAACCCGATCAGATCGGTGTGGTCGCCGAGATCGAGCGGCTCGTGGTCCGGCACGATCAGCCATGCCTTGTGCGCGAGATCGACGATCACGGCCGTCGTGCCACGTGCGCTGTACACGACGGTGCTCAGCGCTGTGCTCTGCCGCAAAGGGCGTGACTTCGCGCTCGGGATCTCGATCAGCTGATCGGGTTCATCGGACGACGTCGTGATCACCTGGTTCTTGCCGGCGAAGAACCAGGTCGCGATCCCGGTCGCGATCTGGCGCGGCTGGACGTCGTCGAGGTTCCACACCAGCAGGTATCCGTCGACTGCGCCGAGTACGAACGGCGAGCGCGGCGATGCCTGGGCAACCTCGAGCCGACCGCGCGGGATCCCGAACGTGTGGTCACCGGCGTCGGACAGCACCGCGATGCCCTTCACGGTCGCGGCGATGATCGTGCCGGCGCGCGACTCGTGGATGCTGAACGCTTCGCTCAGCGGGCGCCGGACCTTCGACTTCTCGCGCGACACGATCGCGACGCCGGTCGGCCCCACCGTGTAGATCCGGCTCGGCGTCGATGCGACCTCATCGCGCTGTCCGACGTGCAGCACGTTGATCACGACCGGTGCCGGGGCCATCGCGACATCGATCGCGTGCTCGTCCATCAGCGCCGCCAGGTGCTGGCCATCGGCAGACCAGTCGAGGTGGGTGGTCTTGCCGAGGCGCACCTCCTGCGCCGGTGCCATGGGCTGCGTGCGGTCGTACAGATAGAGGTGTGAGTCGCCGGCGAGCGCGATCCACCGACCGTCGGGTGATGGCGCGAGCGAGACGATCTTCTCGTCGAGCGCGAGCTCGAGCGGATGCGCGCCCGCGAGATCGAGCTGCCACACGGAACCCACTTGGTCCGCCCAGTACGCGGTGATCCCGATGACATCGAGATCCACGATCGGCGCGCGCGCTGTGACCTTGTGGTCGGTCCCGCCCGCGGTGTCGCGAATCACGAGCTCGGCGCCCTGCCAGATCACGATCTTGCGTTCCTCGTCGGCGAATCGCGCCTGCACCGCCATGCCGGTCTCCGCGATCGTCCGCGTGGTGCGCTTCACGAGGTCGTACAGCCGGACCACGCCGTCATCGCCGGCAGACAGCGCCTGCAAGCCATCGCGGCTCATCTCGAGCGAGCGGGTCGAATGCGACGCGGGCAGGCTCCACGCGACGCCAGCTGCGCGCGCGGCGGCCGCGATCGGCAAGACCTCGCGCCACAGCGGCTTTGCCGCCAGCGGCTTGACCATCGCGATCGCCAGCGTCGGATTCGAGCTGGCGATCTCGCGCGCTTGACTGAGTGTGAGCTGATCGGCGCGCTCCTCGGCACGAGCGCGCTCGTCCTCGGCGATCTGCTTCTCTCTGCGGGCGATCACCGCGGATTCGTCGGCGCGGTCGCGCTCGTTCGCGACGCGCACGTACGCAATCACGCCACCGATCACGAGCGCCGCTGTCGCGGCGACGGCAATGCCGACGGGCACCTTGTTCTTCTTGATGAACCGCCGGAGCTTCTCCCGCGGGGAGTAGTGGTGCGATGCGACGAGCTGCCCGGTGAG
>JAYUYE010000358.1:0-11013 GCA_043752985.1 Myxococcales bacterium | reverse complement strand
GCGAGTTCGTCGTGCCATCGCCGCACACGGCGGCCGTACAGTTCGTGTCACACGCGGCCGTCTGTGTCATCGCGACGTTGACGTTGCCGGTCGTACCGGTCGCCGGATCGCACTGCTCGAGAGCGAACGCGTTGACGAAGCCGTCGCCGCAGCCGCGCACCGTACAGTCCGAGTCACACGTCGACGTGGTCGACGGCGAGACATCGGGCTCACACGCCTCGCCGCCGTTCACCAGGCTGTCACCGCAGAACAGGATCTTGTCGCAGCTGCTGTTGCAGGTCGGCGTGTTCGGCGGCTCGCACTCTTCGTTGGTGCCCCAGGTGTCGATGCGGTTGTTGCCGCAGGTCTGGCGCAGACAGCTCTGACAGGTCGACGAGGTCTCATCGCACTCCTCGCCCTTGCTGGTCTGCACGATGCCGTCACCGCACGTCTCGAACTGACAGAGCGCGCTGCATCCATTGCCGATGTTGATCGGCTCGCACTGCTCCGTGCGCGTCGGGCCCAACGCCACGACGTGCGCCGTGTTGCGGATGCCATCGCCACACGTGGCAGCCGTGCAGTCGGTATCGCAGTTCGCGGAACCCGTTGGACCATCGTCGCAGGTCTCGCCCGGGTCGGTGATCAGGTTGCCGCAACGCTCGGTCCTGCAGACCGGCGAGCAGCCATCACTGCCGACCGGTGTACCCGCGAAGCCGACCACGTCGTTGTCGCACTGCTCGGTGCCCTCGACGATGCCGTTGCCGCAGCGCATGCGCTTGCAGCCTGGCGTGGCGCCGGTCGGCGACGAGCAGGGCTGGCCGCCGACCGCTTGACCATCGCATTCCTCGACACCCGTCTCGACGAAGCCGTCACCGCACCGCGCGTTCTTGCACGCGACGCACGCATCCGTGTTGAGGATGTTCAAGTCGTCGCAGTCCTCCAACGGATCGATCAGGCCGTTGCCGCAGCTCGCGAGCGTGCACGAGTTCGAGCAGCCATCTGTGTTGACGGTATTGCCGTCGTCGCAGGCCTCGGTGCGTGGCAGTTCGCCGTCGACCTTCGTATCGCCGCAGATGTTGATCTTGCAGCTCGCGGTGCAGTTCCGCATGTCGTTGTTCTGGTTGACCGGCATCATGTTCACGATCAGCGTGCCGGCATCGCACTGCTCGCCTGCCACCGAGTTGACCTTTGCGTCGCCGCACCGGATCGTCGTGCAATCGACGTTGCACAGGGCGGTCTCGCCGCCGACCCCGGCGCCGTTGCCGTCACAAGCCTCGCCGTTGTTGACAAAGCCGTCACCGCAGGCCTCGAACCGGCAGTTCGGGAACGAGCATCCATCACCACTCGTCATGTTGCCGTCGTCGCACGCCTCCCCGGGATCGAGGGTCCCGTTACCGCAGCCCTCGAACCGGCACTGGCTCGAGCACAGATCGCCGTTGACGACGTTGCCGTCGTCGCACATCTCGACTCCGTTCCGAACGAACGTGTCACCGCAGACCGCGATCCTGCAGCCCATGACGCAGGCGTCGGTGTTGTCCATGTTGCCGTCATCGCACTGCTCGAGCGGATCGAGAATTCCGTTCCCGCAGCCCTCGGGTCGGCACGTGTTCGAGCAGCCGTCGCCGTTCATCACGTTGCCGTCGTCGCAGACCTCGACGCCCGTGCGGATCCGGCCGTCACCGCAGACCGCGTTGACGCACGCGACGCACGCGTCGGTGTTGACGGTGTTGCCGTCGTCGCACTGCTCGCCGCTGTCGATCGTGGAATTTCCGCAGCTCGCGAGCGCGCAGGCGTTGGAGCAGCCGTCGGTGTTGACGGTGTTGCCGTCGTCGCACGGCTCGACACCCGGAAGCTGGCTGTCGACGTGGCCATCACCGCACACATTGAGAATGCAGGTGGCGGTGCAGTTGCGGGTGTCGCCGTTCATGCCGACGCCGTTGTCGCACTGCTCGCCCGCCGTCTGGTTGACCTTGCCGTCGTCGCAATCCGCCATCGTGCAGTCGATGTTGCACGCAGCGGTCTCGACGGGGCCAGGGGCCAGCGGGTTGCCGGGGTCGCACTGCTCGCGATTGCCGGTTGTTTCGACCACGCCGTCACCGCACAGCGCTGTCTTGCAGTCGTTGCGGCAGCGGTCATTGTTGTCGTCGTCACCGTCGTCGCACTGCTCGCCGGGATCGACGATGCCGTTGCCGCAGCCCTCGCCGGACCGACAATCGGAGTTGCAGCCGTCGCCGCTGACGGTGTTGTTGTCATCGCAGACCTCGCCGACCTGGAAGTCGCGGATGCCGTTGCCGCAGACCTCGCGGGACATGCACGGTTCGGGGGACGACATCATGCCGCCCATGCCATCAGGGATCGTGACCACCGTGCCCGTGCAGCCGTCGCCGTTCACGAGGTTGCTGTCGTCGCACGCCTCGCCCATGTCGCGGATGCCGTTGCCGCAGGTCTCCTTGGACCGACAATCCGCACTGCAGCCATCACCGCCGACCGGATTGCCGTCGTCGCACAGCTCGCCGGGATCGAGGACGTTGTTGCCACAGGTCTCGTTGCGGCAGATCGCGGAACAGCCGTCACCCTCGGTGATGTTGCCGTCGTCGCAGTCTTCACCGCCGTCGCGGAAGCCGTTGCCGCAGCCGTTGATGAGGCAGACGGCCTCGACGGCGCCGCACTGCATGTCGGCGGGACACAGGATGCCGGTGGAGCACAGCTTGGAGCCCGGCTCGGAGGGACAACCAGCAGCGAACAGCAGCGCGCTGATCGCGAGGATACGAGTAATCGACATCATGACGATCTCCTAGAAGCTTCCGCGGAGCATCGCGCCCACGCTGTCGGAGGCGATGACCGGGGTGAACGACACCGAAGGAGCTACCTTGCGCTGCTCGGCTTTGTACTGGTCGGCCGTGATCTGATAGGTCTCGCTACGATTCACGTAGACCATGACGAGGCCCGCAACGATCGCGCCGCCGGCGACGCCATACGCGACGTACGACATCGTCTTCTTGGTGTCGCCGCTGTCGCGGAGATCCGTGACCGAAGCGCCAGCGCAGCCGCCGCCCATGCTCTCGATGTTGCAGCGCGTGACCTCGGTGTCGAACTCCTTGTAGCTCGAGGTCGCCGACAGCGCGAACACACCGCCGAGGACGCCGACGGCGACGCCGCCGCCGATCACGGCGTACGGCATCCAGGTGGTCTTCCACTTGCGGTGATACCGGGTCAGCTCGTCGGCCGTGTACAGCTTGAGCTCGATGCGGAACGTCTCGCCGGGGCCGATGAACGGGACCTCGGCCTCGGCGTTGTAGCCGGGCTTCTCTGCAATGAACGTGTGCTTGCCGATGCGGACACGGCCCTTGAAGAACCCTCCCTCGCCCCGGGGGCCGACGGTGAACACTTCCTTGCCGTCGACCGAGACCTTGGCGCCCGGCTTGGAGCAGGTGACCTCGACCTCGGCGATCTGCTGCTTGACGAGAAGGATGTACTCCTTCGCGTGCTCGAACTTATCCTTCTCGAGCGGGCCGGCGCCGAACATGATCGCGTGCTGGAGGCGATCGTGGACCTCGATCGGCTGATCAAGGTTGAGCAGCGCGAGAGCGAGGTTGTAGTTGATCGCGGGGTGGTCCCAGTGCGTCAGCGCATCGCGGTAGAGCTTCGCGGCATTCGAGAACAGACCGTCGTTGAGCTGGACGTTGCCTTCCTGGAACTTCTTGAGCGCGAACTGCTGGTTCTCGCGGGTCACGCCCACGGCCCACGGCCGCTCGCCGGCGCCGTTCTGCAGTGACTCGTCGGTGCCCGCCTTCTCGTCGGTCTTGGGGACCTTGGGAACCTCGGGCGCCTTCGTCGGCACGCTCGGCGAGGGTGCGGGTTGCGCAGACGCGAGTCCGGAGCACAGCGCAATGCTGAGCCCCACAGCAATGACCTTGATCATATGTAGTTCGTCCCCGAGTTACTTGAGATCGTCGACGATCGGCGAGCCGATCTGCTTCTGCATCCGCTCAGCGCGCGCCTTCTCCTGCTGATACAGGGCGTCGGCACGATCGCGTTGCTTCTGTGCTTCGTCACGCTGGACTGCAGCCTCGGCTGCAGCCTTCTCCGCCTTCTTTGCACTCGCGTCGGCGAGCGCCGCCGCTCCCTTTGCTCGTCCCTCGGCAGCGAGCGCCTCCTGGACCTTGATCTCCAGCTCTGCGTTCTTGGTCTTGAGGTCTTCCTCGGCCGTGCCGAGCTTGGTGTCGACGACCTGCTTGGCCTGCTCGACCTGGGTCTTGGCCTCTTCGGCCTTGACCATGCCCTTCTCGGCGGCATCCCGCGCCTGCTGCGCCTTGAGCATCTCGGCGAGCCGCTGCTCGGCCTCGACCTGCGCGACCTCGGCTTGCTTCTGCGCCGAGCGCGCCTTCGTACGCTGCTGCTGGATCAACACGAGGAACACCATCGTCGCGACGACGATCGCGCCGAGCGTGACGAAGCCGGCGATGATCGCCATCCGCTTCTTGCGCGCAGCGATGAGCTCGTGGTTGACGACCTCATCGAGGAAGCCCTGCTCGACGTCGGAGAGCGGACCCTTGTAGCGCTTGCGGAACTTCTTGGCCTCGTCGCCCATCTCGCCGCGCCACAACAGACCCGGGTCGCGATTCTTTGCCTGCCACTGCCGCGCAGCCGTGCGCAGCTGATCCACCAGCTGAGCGTCGTCCTGGTTCTCGTCGAGCCAGCGCCGCAGTGTCGGCCAGCCCTGCACGAGCGACTCGTGCACGATCTCGACCGTCGAGCCCTTGCCGCCCTCGATCGTCTGCGTGACAAGGAGGCGCGCGTCGACCATCTGGTCGACAAGCCGCTGGACCTCACCGACCTCGCGCGATAGCTCGCGGAGCTCGGCCATCGGGACGATCGCGCGCGTGCGCTCCGGCGTCACGAGGCGGAGCAGGATCGCGCGGATCAGGCCAGCCTTCGTCGAGCCGAGGTCGGACACGACGCGATCCGCGTGACTCGCGAGCGCACCCGCGACGCCGCCCATCGCCTGATAGGCGGACAGCGTCAGCATCGTGCGCGCCTTGTCGCGCGAGTCCCAAAGCTTGCTCGCCGCGAACTGGAGAAGTGGCAACGCGCCGGGCGTGGTCTCCAGGTGATTGAGCATGTCCTCGACCATGCCGTCGTTTTCGAACTTGAAACCCGCCATCTCGGCCGGCTGCGTGATCGCCTCGCGGAGACCATCGCGCGTCGGTGCGCCGAGGAAGAACAGGCCCTGAGTCAGCTCACCGAGGAACTGCGGATCCTCGGCGATGCGATCGAGGAAGTCCGCGCGCACGGACAGCACGACGCGCAGCGGGCTCGTCGCGTCATCGGCGACGGCCGATAGACACGCCATGAAGGCGGCGCGCTCCTCCTGCTCGGCGACCTGTGTGAACAGCTCCTCGAACTGGTCGACGAACAGCAGCAGGCGGCGGTTGTCGCGGCGCGCGCGACCACGCAGCACGTGACCGAGGTGACCCGGCTCCTTGCGCAGCGTCTCGACGAGCTGCTTCTGCTCGTCCATCTCGTCGGCGAGGTTGACCGCGGTCGCGACCATCGGCTGGATGATGCTGGCGAGCGACTCGAGGGGCTTGCGACCGGGGCGGATGACGAGGGTCTCCCAGGTCTCGCCCGAGCGCTTGAGCGCGGGCACGAGGCCGGCGCGCACGAACGACGACTTGCCGACGCCCGAGCTACCGACGACGGCCATCAACGGCCGATCGCGAATGCGGGTGACCATCGCCGCGATCTCGCGGTTACGGCCGAAGAACTTGCCGGCATCCGCTTCCTGGAACGACGACAGACCCGCGTACGGGCTCTCGTCAATCTGCAGCTCTTGCGAGCGGCGACCCGGGAGGAACGGCTCGAGCGCGCGCAAGAGCTCGGCGGCAGACTGCCAGCGCTGCTCCTTGATCTTGAGGAGACAGCGGTCGACGATCTGGATCAGCTCGCGCGGGACGTCCGGCGGCGCGGCCTCCTGCATCGATGGCATCGGCAGCTCGAGCATCGCGGTGACGACGAGCTGGTTACCGTCGAGCGGGTGCAGCGGGTGGCGGCCGCAGATCATCCGGTGCAGCAGGACGCCGCACGCCCAGATGTCTGTCAGGTGATCGATCTCGATGCCGATGCCCCACTGCTCGGGGGACATGTACTTCAGCGTGCCCATGATCGTTCCGACCCGGGTCAGGCTGGTGTTCGTACCGGTCGCGAGCTCGAGCGGGCTCGGCATGCGGATCGCGCCCGCAGATGCCTGCGCCTGCTGGCCCTGCTTCTCCTGGAGGACCTTCGCGATGCCGAAGTCGAGGACCTTCAGGTTCCCCGACTCCATCACGAAGATGTTGTCGGGCTTGAGATCGCGGTGAACGATGCCGTGCTCGTGCGCGCACTGCAGCGCGCGCAGGATCGCGCACATCGTCTCGACGGCCTTCGAGTAGTGGAGCTTCTGGCCGTTCTGCGTGTACTCGGTGAGCGGCTTGCCGTTGAGGAACTCGAGGACGATGTACGGCGCGCCGTTGTGCTCGCCGACCTCGTAGATCACGACGATGTTGTCGTGCTGGCAGCGCGCCGTGGTCCGCGCCTCGACGAGGAAGCGCTGGGTCAGCTCGGGCTGATTGCTCTGGAGGAACTTGATTGCGACGCGACGACCGAGCCGGAGATCACGGGCGAGGAACACGGTCCCCATCCCGCCCTCGCCGATGATCTTGATCATCTCGTACTGGTTGATGCGAACGCCGGGGTGTGGCATCGCCGAGACCGCATGCACGGCGGTCGACACACCGTCGAACGTGTCCCACGCGCTCTTGCCGGGTTGCGAGCCACCGCTCGTGTTCGGCGCCTGCGAGGCCGACTTTACCCGCGGCGCGCCGTGGAGCGTCGCCGACGTCGGCGGCGACACCACGGGCTGTGACCCTGGCGTGGGCGTCGCTTGCGGAAACGTACCGGGCGCGGTCGGTGCGGGCGACGGTCCGGCGTTGCCGAGGACCATCGTCGCGTCGCTCGGGCTCGCACCCGACGACGGCGTGCGGCTGCGCAGCTGCAGACCGGGGATGGTCGGGTTCGCGGACGGCGCGATCGGTCCCCTGCCGTTGCCATTGCCGAGGATCATGGTCGCGTCCTGCGGTGGGCGAATCGATCCGCTGCCCTCGGCGGGGCGACCGTTCGGTGCGCTCGCGTCCTGATGATCCGGCGTCGGGCGCGTGTGCGCGCCACTTGCGTCGGTCGGCGTTACTCCCATGCGCGTCTTGTCGTCATTCATACGATCGCTGCCTCCAACAAAACCCACGACCCGCCTGCACCCTCACGGCACAAGTTCTCAGACCCCGGTCCATCGTACAGGACCGCTCGATCTAGATCGCCTGGATCCGTCCAACTTTGGACGTTCTCCAGGCAGCACATGGATCCTCGTAGAACCAGGCAAGCCCTCAGAACTGCATGGATCGCCGTGCATCCGAGACCGCTACCTTCTCAGAACAGCCAGAGCGGCTTGCCGCCGGCGAACAACACGGTCTCACCAGCCGACGAAGTCGACACGTCGATCTCGACCATCACACCCCGCTGGATGCTCTCGTCGTGCGGGTGAACGTCCTGAACCTCACCTTCGAGGACCGTCGTCACCTTGCCGACGTTCGAGCACGCGACGAGACCCCAGGAGCACCCGTAGAGCCGGGTGCCGAGCTTCACGTTGCGCAGGTTCTGATACGGCACGAACGCGAGCACGATCTTCTGGTTGACGGCGCGCAGATACGGCGATTGCTCGAGGCGCTTCACGAGCGCGTCTTGCTCGACCTTGCGCAGCTTGAGACTCTCGAGCCGCTGCGCGAGCGGAGTCTTGCGGCCGACCGCGTTGTCCCTGTCGAGCTTGGCCGTCTCGAGCTCGCGATGAACGAGCCAGAGCTCGGGGCTCGACGGCTTGTCGGCAGTTGCGCCGAGGTCCGTGATGAATCGCTCGTTGACCGCGAGCGAGCGCTCGATCTCGGCGAGCTGCGCATCGATCTCGAGCTTCTCGGTATCGAGCTGGGCAGTGCGGAGCTTCGCGTCAGCGAGCTGAGTCGATGCCTCGACGACCTTGTGGTGCGTCGGTGCGAGCACGACCGGGCGAACCCAGCTGTGATCGAAGAAGTAGAAGATGTTGACGACGAGGAACCCGATCAGCCCGACGAGGATCGCAGTCAACGCGACGAGCCCAGCCACCTTGTAGATGCGGACGATCGATGGCTGCAGCGCGATCCAGAACCGAGGACGCGGCGGAGTGGGGCGAGCTTCCATGGCGGTTCCTTATCACTAAGCGGCGGGAAGCTGTGCCTGAGAATTTCGAGCGAAGCTGCCGGTGGTGGTCAGAGCAGCGGCAGGTGCCGTGAGGACCACGCCCTCGCTGATCCGATCGCGGACCGGCTCGGGAACGGGCTCGCCGGCACCCTCCGGGACAGTGTCCTCGTGGTTGCGGGTCTCCCAGCTACCGGTGTCGAGCGTGAACAGCGCGAGCGGCGTCAGCAGCGCGTACGTGATCGGCATCAGAAAGGACAGCGGGACAAAGGCGAGCGCTCCGACGCGCTCCTCCTTCGGTAGCTTTCGCGTCTTCCAGCGGTAGATCAGACCGAACACGACGACGACCTCCATGTGGAGGACGAGCGCCGGGAAGAACTTGAACGTCGCGAGCGCGCGGGTCACGGCGATCGGATAGACGAGCAGCAGTGCGAACAGCGAGAAGAAGTGAATCGCGAGGATCGGGTTGAGACGCCAGACGTGGCTGAACCCACCCGCGTAATCGACGATGTTCGAGCGGCGCCAGCGCAGCTGCTGGGAGAAGTAACCCGACAGGGTGTTGGGCACGAAGGTCCGGCACCGCGCGTCGAGAGTCATCGTGGTCAGGTAACCAGCCTTGACGATCTGGCGGGTGAGGAACCGATCCTCGCCGTACTTGATCGCCACGCCGAGGATCGTGCGCTCCTGAAGGACCGGCTCGAGCTCGATGAGAACCGAGCGGCGGTACGCGGTCAGGCAGCCCGAGAGGCACATGATGCGGCGGAACCCCCACTCGAGGTTCTTCATGAAGAAGTACGAGTACCAGTACTTCGTCACCTGCATGCGGGTGAGCCAGTTCTCGTGCTTGTTGCGGACGTCGACCCAACCGCCGACCGCCGCGATCTTGTCGGACGTGAACCGGCGCAGGAGCTGGCGGACCGCGTTCGCATCGACCACGACGTCGGAGTCGACGGAGACGATGATCTCGGTCTGTGCTTCGCGCGTCGCCCGGATGATGGAGCGGCGCTTGCCCATGTTCGTGGCGTTCCGGATGACCTTGAGCCTGCCGTTCGACTGCTTGGCGAGCGAGAGCGCTAGCGCGTAACTATCGTCGGTCGAGCAGTCATCCACGCAGATGACCTGGAGCTTGGCCGCGGGGTAATCCGAATCGAGGAGGCTCTGCAGCGTCTCCTTGATGGCGGCTCCCTCATTGAACATGGGGATGATCGCGGTGACCGTTGGCTCGTAATCATCTCGCGTGGCGTCCCAGTTCTTGGCTCGAACGAGCCTCAGAAGGAGACCGCCGACGTAGCGATTGACGAACACGACCACCGCGAGGCAGTGGCAGATCACCCAGAGGGTACCGGTTGTCACGCGCCCACCTTCAGGTAGACGCAGATCACCGACAGGATTGGGGTGAGGCTAGGTTTCACGTAAAAAGCTATTCGTAGTGAGGTTGCGGTAGCGATTAGTGCCGCAGCGTGAGGTCCAGTAGTGGTCGCAAACTATTATCATTCGCTCAGCAAGTCTAGTTGGTTGACGCAGGTTGCCACATTGTACGTGCCCCGGTCACCGAACCTCAGGAAGCTGAGGGACCCCGCTTGTTTTCACCCAGGTACCCAGAGATGAGTCGACCGCTGCGCGCGATCGTCACAGCTGTCTTGCTGATCGCGTGGTTGCGCATGCCGGCACTGGCCGGACCACTGCCGGGCGAAGGAAGCTCGTATGATCCGGACGCCACAGCTCGGACGCCTCCGACTCCCGGCTCGCCGTGGCTCGACCTGGCGCCTTCGAAGGTCCTCGCGATCGAGGCGGAGCCGGCGGCCCCGAGTCGCCGCAAGCTCAAGGCGTCTCTGACCCTCGCGGGTCTCTATGTCGGGTTCATGGGCTGGACGTACCTCGCCTGGTACCGGGTTCCGACCCATCCGTTCGCCGCCGGTGGCGACGGCAACTGGAAGCTGTGGAGCGAGGACGGCTGGTTTGGCAAGCAGCGCTACGCCGGCGGCGCCGACAAGTGGGGGCACGCATGGGCGACCATGGGCCTCGCGCGCGGCGGCACGGAGCTCCTTTATCAAGGCGGCGGGTACTCGCGCCTGACCTCGGCGATCGTCGGGACCGCGCTGTCCGAGCTGCTGTTCCTCGGCGTCGAGATCAAGGACGGATTCGCGTACCGGTTCTCGTATGGCGACTTCACGTTCAACACGCTCGGTGCGGCGTGGGCGTTCGCGTCATCGATGTCGCCGCGGTTCGACGAGCTGTTCGACTTCCGCGTCCAGTACGCGCCGAGCAAGCGCTATCGCGAGAAGTTTCGCAACGCCGGCGACCTCGACATCGCCGAGGACTATTCGGGACAGACCTATCTCGTCGCGATGCACCTCGGCGGGATCCACGCGCTGCGCGATGCGCGCTGGGGTGGGTGGTCGCGGTTCGTCGACATCTCGTTCGGGTTCGAGAGCCGGGGCTACAAGCCCGACCCGCCGTACAAACCCGACCCCATGGATCCGCTCAAGCAGGACTACGCGAAGAGCCAGAGCACGTTCATCGGCTTGTCGCTCAACGCGCAGGGACTGTTTGACTACTTGCTGCATGGCCGCAGCAAGGTCGCGAAGAAGATCCTGCACGGAACGTTCGAGGTGTGGAGCTTGCCCTACACCACGCTCCCGGTGCTCGACCGCACGGTGATGCCGGTCGGCGCCGTTCCTGACGACCAGAATTGAAACCCCTGCGCGCTCGCGGTGTCCATGGACCATGCGAGCTGCGCTGGCGGTCCTGCTGTGCACCCAAGCTGCCTGCTAC